>CAZNEU010000374.1:0-1943 GCA_964571915.1 uncultured Phycisphaeraceae bacterium | reverse complement strand
GGCGATTGGAAGACCAAGGTGGCCGGTATCGAGCACATCGACCGGTTTGTTGTGGGGCCGCTGCTGGAGCACCTGCTGGGAATGGACCCGGCCGGCAGGGGCTGGCGAATGATGGTGCTGCCAGACCACTCCACATTGGTGAGCACGCGCAAGCATGATGCCACGCCCGTGCCCGTGCTGATGGCGGGGGGGCCACGCGGCTTGCCCGCGCGGCACGAAGGCACACGCTTCACCGAGGCGCAGGCTCAGCGTGCGGGGCGTGTGATTGCCGAGGGGCACACGTTGATGGACGAGTTCCTTGCGGGTCGATAGCGAGAACCACCATGTCTGATGTGCCCGCACGCCCGTTGTCCCAGGGGCCACCCAACCCCGCCAGCGGCCTGCCCCCGCTCACGTTCCGGGAGACAGACCCCTGCCCCGGCTGCGGCAAGCAGATCAAGGCCGAGGCGCTGGTGTGCGTGCACTGCGGCTACGACTTTCGCAAGGGTGCGAAAGTGGCCACAGCCACGGGCATCGAACACGTTGCGGAGGCCGCGGGCAAGGGGGCCTCGGGCCGCCTGGGGGCTGACGATGCGAGGGAGGACCTGATCGTCCCGGGTCGTGGCTCGCCGAAGGTCGTCGGCATCGGCGCAGCCGTGCTGCTCGCGGCGGCCTGCGTGTTGGCCGGCTTCACGGCCGGCGCAACGGCCACGCCGGCCAACATTGCCGCGCGGGTCGCGTCCACGGCGGTGGATGGTGTGCTGCATTCGCTCACTGGCCTGATCGCCCTGTCGGCCGCCGCGTTCTATTTCGGGATGCGTCTGGGGCGTGTGGAACTGGGCGGGGCCCGCATCGCCGCGGCTTGGTGCATGTTCCTGCTCGTGGCCCGACTGCCCATTCCGGCGGGGTCAGTCTCGGTGGGGGCGGCGTGGCTCGCGGGAATGCTCGCGTATTTTCTGGTGCTTTGGGGGTTGATGGCACGCCACCCCAAAGTGGTGGGCACCATCGCGGTAACCCACTTCGGTCTCTTCGCCATGTTCCAGGTGCTGGTGGCGGTTCTGGCAGCCCTGCAAGCCGCGGCGGTGGTGGCAGTGCCCGCTGGCTCCGTGCCAACACCCTGATTAGGGGATGAGACATTTCCTCGCTTGGGCAGCCAGTGTCAAGGCTTGGCATTTTTCAGCGTTCACGACCGGTTTTTTGTTGGCTTTTCAGCCCTGCGCGGTAGACTTGGCCCGAGTTCGGGGAGAGCGGCGTACTTCGCCGCGTCTTCGAACACCGTGCCGCTTTTCTGCGGCGACAAGAAGGAGGGAATCCCAGATGAAGAATGTTATCCTTTCGACGCTGGCCGTGGGTGCTCTCGCCGGCACTGCGCTGGCGGACGTCAGTTACAGCGGTTCCGTCGCTCTGACGAACACCAACTGGTCGGATTCGATCAGCGTGCCGCGGTTCAATCCGGCCCTGCTCGGTCCGGACGAGGAGATGTACTGCGTGGTGATCAAGCTGACGGGTTCCGTGGAGGGCCGCATCCGCGCTGAGAGCCTTGACGGCGCCCCCTCGGTGATCAATGCGACCCTGTCGGCCCAGATCACCGCGAACGCCCCCGCGGGCCTGCAGGTCATCACGGTTCCCCTGGCGAGCCAGATGTTCGGTGCCACTGCGTTCGACGGCAGCATCGACTTCGGCGGCACCTCGGGCTTTGACACCGGCACCATCGTGGGCGCCGACATGGATAGCAACTCGGCGGAACTCCCGGCCGACCTGTCCGGCTATATCGGGCTCCTCAACATCTCCATCCCCGTGGTCGCGGCTGGCCTCTCAACCGTCAGCGGTGCGGGCAACATCGTTTCGATCATCAACACGGCGGCCGGGGTCGATCTGGAGATCACCTATCGGACCCGTCTGATCCCGACTCCCGGTGCCGCGGCGATGCTGGGCTTTGGTGGCCTGCTCATCGCCCGTCGCCG
>CAZNEU010000373.1:0-9117 GCA_964571915.1 uncultured Phycisphaeraceae bacterium | reverse complement strand
GGAAGAAGTCGCCAAACTGCTCATCCTTCGACCAAATCCCCGCAGCATGGAACCGGAAAGCAAGGCTGAGGCCAAGCATCCGGACCTTTCAATGGTCAACCTCACCTCATGGTACCGCTCGTTGGCACAGGAGCAGGAATGGACCGACGCGCTACGTGCCCATCTGCGGGACGTCTGGCCGGATTTCAAGTCGTTCAAACTGGTAGACGCGGGAATGAACACGAAGGCCCTGCAGTTGCGGTTCGAAAGCGAAGCTGGCAAGCCGACGCTGCTGTTCTTCCACCAGCTTTCCGACGGTGAGCGGGCATTGATCGGGCTGTACATGGCGCGATCTGCGCTGGAGACAGGGATCGCACGGACGATCTTGCTCGACGAGCCGGACAACTTTGTTGGCCTGCCCGAACTTCAACCGTGGGTGCTCTCGATGCGGGAACTGCTCGACGAGAGTCATCAGCTTGTGCTTATCTCGCATCATCCGGAAGTCCTGAGCAACAGCGGCGAATCGAACGGGCGGTACCTTTGGCGTGACAACCACTCCGCGCCTACACGGATCGGGCCGCTCAAGGTCCCCGACGGAATGACTGCGGGCGAAGCGGTTGCAAGGGGGTGGGCCCGTGGCGAGTAGGACGCAGATCGTCTGCCTCTGCGAAGGCAGGCGAGGTGAGAGCATCGACACTGTCTTCATCAACCGACTGATGAAGTCGCTCCAGCCGGGGTGGCTCCGCCCAGGGCACGGGAGCAACGTCGTCCGACTGGTCGCCTGCGGTGGCCGAAATGAGGTGATCGAGAAGACGCCGGCGGAACTCAAGCGGTGCCTCGGCGCGGGCAGCCATACGACGCTGATGGTGTGGGCCGACTGCGACGACGACTGCGCGAGCGGAGACGACCTTAAGGCCCTCTTTTGGGAAGAGGCCGCACGGCAAAGTATTCCGAGGGCCGAGTTCGACCTCGTCGTATTCGCGTTCGCCAAGGACCGGCTGGAAAACTGGATTGAGTTTCTGCAGACCGGGGCGACAGTCGAAGACGAAGAGGGGCCACGAGTGAAGAAGAGCAGCGCTGTGGCTGCTGCGGCCAAGGCTCTGGCGAAGCACTGCGAGAAGGGAAGCCCCGTTGCTGGCATGCCGCCGTCGCTGAGGTGGTCCTGCGACAACTGGAAGGCGCTCGTTCGACGCATGGCATAGGGTGGTGGCACGCAGTTCGCAACACCGTCTGGTGCCAACACTGCCGCAGGGGCGGCCTGGTTCGTGCCCTACACCCGTGCCTACGCCTTCTCCGCCTCTCCCAGCACCACGTCCAGCACCTCCAGCATGAACGCGATATCCGCCTCGTTCAGGCACATGGGCGGCTTGATCCGCAGCACGTTCCCGAAGAACCCGCCCTTGCCGATGATCAGGCCCAGGTCCTTGCACCGCTCGAAGATCGCCGCGCACTGGGCCGTGGCCGGTGTCTTTGTGCCGCGGTCGGAAACCAGGTCCACGCCGCACATGAGCCCCTTGCCGCGGATGTCGCCGATGAGCGGGTGCTTTTTCTGCAACTCGCGCAGGCCCGCGAAGAGTTTGGCACCCTTGGCCTTGGCCTGGGCCTGGTAGTGTTCTTCCAAAATCACCTTCAGCGTTGCGTGGCCCTGGGCCATGCTCACCGGGTTACCGCCGAAGGTGTTGAAGTGGATCTTCCCGCCCGTCAGGCTCGCCGCGATCTGGGGCGTCGTCACCACCGCCGCCAGCGGGCAGCCGTTCCCGATCCCCTTGGCCATCGTCACGATGTCCGGGTACACCCCCGGCCCACCAACCGTCTGGAAGCCCCAAAAGTTCTCCCCCGTGCGCCCGAAGCCCGTCTGCACCTCATCCGCGATGCACACCCCGCCCGCCGCGCGCACGTGCGCATACGCCGCCTTCAGGTACCCCGGCGGCATCTCCACTACGCCGCCCACCCCCTGCATCGGCTCGGCGATGAACCCCGCCACCTTCCCGCACGTCGCGAACCGGATCGTCTCCAGCACATCCGCGGCGTACTTCTCGCCAGCCTGCCCATCGTCATACCCGATGTGCCCGCGGAACCGATCGGGCAAGAGCGCGTGATGCACGCCAAAGCCCTGCGGCGTGTTGAACTTCCAGTTGCTGTGGCTCGTCAGGCCCATGGGCGCGGCACTGCCGCCGTGATACCCGTTCCGCAGCGCAATCATGTCGTAGTTGCCCGTGTGCAGCCGCGCCATCAGCAGCGCCAGGTCGTTGGCCTCGCTGCCCGAGTTCACGAAGTAGACCACGCTGAGGTTGCTCTCCTTGGGGAAGGTGGAGGCAAGGAGTTTGGCGTATTGCGCCACGTTGGGGTGCAGGTAGATGGTGGTGGCGTGCTGCAGCAGCGCGTTCTGGGCGTTCACCGCGGCGATCACGGTGGGGTGGCAATGGCCGATGCTGACGGTAACGATGCCGCCGAAGGCGTCGAGGTAGCGCCGGCCCGTCTCATCGAAGAGGTACTGCATCTGCCCCTGCACGAACATCACGGGGTCTTTGTAATACGTGACGAGCGCGGGCGTGCAGAACTCCTTGCGCATCGCCAGCACCTCGGCCTTGGAAGGGCCGGTGTAGCGGGCGGGCACAAGATCGCACGGGGGCAACTGGGGCATCGTCTTCGGCATGGTGGCGGTGGTGGGCATGGCGAATGGTAGAGTGAACCACCCGCAGGGGCGCGCGGCCGCGGTCCTCGGTCCTCAGGGTGTAGTCCAAGTTTCTGGCGGTTGCCTTTGGGTACCCCGATTCTCCGGATCGGCTACGCCCTCTACATTCCTATCTGCACCCCTACCGCCAGAAACCTGGACTACACCCGGTCCTCACGCCGGGGCTGTCGGCCGCGCCATCCCGAAGGCCCGCATCAAGGCGTAATACACCGCCGCGGCCACCGCCAGCCCCAGGAACCATGCGTAGCCGTAGATCGTGTCGAACACAGCCGGGAAGACCGCCTCGCCGTTGCGCGAAACCGCCAGCGCGTTCACAAACCCGGGCACGTTCGGGGCCAGCGCCACCAGCATGGCGATGATCGCGCAGAGGTTGAAGCCACGCCGATACGAGTACTCACCGTGCTCGTCGTACAGGGCGTCCACGTTCAGGCGCGTGCCGCGCACAAGGTAGTAATCGCAGAGCATGATCCCCGCGATCGGTCCCAGCAGGGCCGAGTAGCCGATGAGCCACGTGAAGATGTACGCCGCGAGGTTGGTGTAGAGGTACCAGGGCATCATGAGAATGCCCACGAGCGCGGTGATCATGCCGCCCACGCGGAACGAGATGCGGCGCGGGGCGAGGTTGGAGAGGTCGTTGGCCGGGCTCACCACGTTGGCCGCGATGTTCGTGCTGAGCGTGGCGATGGTCAGCATCACCAGCGACAGCACGATGACGGGCACCGCGCCCAGCCGCGACACCAGCGCCACCGGGTCCGAGATCGTCTCCTTGAAGATGATCGTCGTCGCGCTCGTGGCCACGATGCCGATGAAGCAGAAGAGCGTCATGGTCGTGGGCAGGCCCAGCGCCTGCCCCCACACCTGCGCCTTCTGGCTCCTTGCGTAGCGTGTGAAGTCCGGGATGTTCGGACTCAGCGTGGCCCAGAAGCCCACCATGGCCGTGAGTTGCGGCACAAACACCCTCCAGAACTCCGCGTTGCTCGTGAACTTCGACCCCTGCGCGAAGATCGCCCCCACGCCACCCGTCTCCTGCTTCACACGCACCATCGCCCACGCCAGCAACGCCAGGCCCGCGGCGATCAGCACCGGGGCCGCCCAACTCTCCATCCACTTGATCGCGTTCATCCCGTTCCAGATGAAGTACACGTTCATCAGCCAGAACGCCAGAAAGCACGCCAACTGCCACGCCGTAATCCCAACCAGCGGCAGCGCCTGCCCCTTGTCCGCCAGCAGGTCAATCCACCCGATCGCCCCGAACACCTGATAGATCGCCTCCCCGCCGATCCACGTCTGGATGCCGAACCACCCGCACGCCACCAGCGCCCGCGCCAGAGCGGGAATGTTCGCCCCCACCGTGCCGAAACTCGCCCGCATCAGCACCGGGAACGGAATCCCGTACTTGGCCCCCGGGTGCCCGTTGAGCACCATCGGCACCAGCACGATCATGTTCCCCAGCATCACCGTCAGCACCGCCTGCCACCAACTCATCCCCTGCAGAATCATCCCCGAGGCCAGCGTGTACGTCGGGATGCACACCGCCATCCCGATCCACAGCGCGGCAATGTGCCACGTGCTCCACGTGCGCTGCTCGGGGCGGGTCGGTGCCAGATCGGGGTTCGAGAGTGTGCTCATCATGCGCCTGTTTCGGCAAAGCAGGCCCCAAGTGAAGAGAGAACCGCCGCCCCAACCACGTCGCCCGCACTCCGGCGCGGTACGATCCGCCCGACCCACGCCCCGCCGAGGCACACCCCATGTCCACCACCTTCACTCCCCCCGCCCACGATGCCGCGCCCTCGCTCGCCCGCGCAACACTCGAACAGATCGTCCCCGCAACGGCCGCCAAGCCCGGCTATATCGTCCTCACGCTCGCCGGCAGCAGTTACGCGCTGCACCTGCGCACGCCCCCGGGCGCCGCAGAAGCGCTCGCCGCACGCCTCGGCAAGAAGGTGTCGGGCATCATCACCGTTCAGGCACGCCGGCTCGATGTGGTCGGCACCGGCGGATGCTTCGTCGAACCCCTCGTCGGCCGGCCCCGGCGCGTGCAGGGCACCGTGCTCGCTCGCGACCCGAGCGCGAGCACGCTCACCGTGAACGCCGGCGGCGCCGCCGCGGTCGACGGCCCCTCGCTCCCCATCGCGCTCACACTCACCGATGCCCGCCAGCGGGCCGACCAGTTCGAACTCGGCGTGATGGTCAGTTGCGATGTGTACGAGGGCGGCACGTTCGAGCCGCGCTGATCGACACCGAGGCCGCCCGCATCACTCGATCCGCGGGTCCACCCAGCCGTACAGCACATCCACCACCAGGTTGAACAGCACCAGCATCGTGGAATACACCAGCACCACGCCCAGAAGCAGGAACAGGTCCTTGTTCAGCACCGCGTTCACAAAGTGCTGGCCCATGCCCGGCACCGCAAACACCTTCTCCACCACGAAACTCCCCGTCAT
The DNA here is from genome assembly GCA_964571915.1 of uncultured Phycisphaeraceae bacterium. Taxonomy (GTDB): domain Bacteria; phylum Planctomycetota; class Phycisphaerae; order Phycisphaerales; family UBA1924; genus JAEUIX01. The sequence continues at coordinate 3,999 of CAZNEU010000373.1, read as the reverse complement.
CGCGCCCGCCGCGGCGGGCCCGAGATAACTCAACACCGGCAGGAACGCCGGTTTGAGCGCGTGCCGCAGGAACACGCACCGCTCGCTCACGCCCTTGGCCCGGGCCGTGCGGATGAAGTCCGCCGACATCGTCTCGATCAAACTCATCCGCATCAGCCGCGCGATGTACGCCGCGAACGGCAGCGCCAGCGTGATGGTCGGCAGCACCATGCCGCGCACACTCACCTCCCCCAGCGGAAAGGCCGGCCACAGCACGCCCAGCCACAACAGCAGCCCCGCCCCCACCACAAAGTTGGGCACGCTCACACCCACCAGCACCAGCGTGAGGGTCGCCAGGTCCGCCACCGAGTTCGGGCGGGCCGCGCCGACAATGCCCGCGCCCACGCCCAGCACCAGCGCCACCACCATCGCCGCCGCGCCCAGGGCCACGCTCACCGGCAGACTCGAAGCGATGATGTCGCTCACGCGCTGATCGCGATACTGCAGGCTCGGCCCCAGGTCGAACACCCGCCGCGCCGCCGGTGCCACGCCCGCGGCCCGCGCGGCCTCCTCCCGCCGCCGCGCCTCGCCAGAGAGCGTCTCACGCACCCAGCGTGCCCCGCTGGCGTTGTCCGCATAGGTGGCCAGAAACCGCCACGGGCTGTCAAGGTTGTACTGCGCCTTCATCGCCGCGGCCACCTCGGGGCTGGGCCGCCGGCCCTCGCCCTGCTCCAGCGGGTTGCCCGGCACCGCCCACGCCAGCACGAAGGTCGTGAGAAAGACCGCCGCGAGAATCAGCGGCAGTTGCAGCAGCCGGCGAACGACAAGGCGGAGCATTGCCGATTGTTCACCACCCCCCGCTGGCCGGAGCAATCTCCAGCGCCCTCTCCGCACCCTTGCCGTCGCCCAGCACATCCACCAGTTCCACGACCTGCTTCTGGCGTATGTGCGGGCTGATGCCGCTGATCCGGTGCGGGTTGAAGAGGAACAACTGCGAATACTGCACCAGCGGAATGATCGGGCAGTCCTCGTTCACCAGCAGGGCCTCGGCCTCTTCAAGAATCCGCATCCGCTTGTCAACATCCACCTCGTTGTTCGCGGCATCAAGCAGCGCATCAAACCGTGGGTTGGAATAGAGCCGGTCGTTGTTCCCGTCGCCCGTCCGGTTCACATCCAGAAACGTCGTCGGGTCGGTGTAGTCTCCGAACCACCCGCTGCGCGACACCATGAAGTTGTGGTTCCGCAGGTCCTCGCGAAACACCTTGATCTCCTTGATCGCCAGCACCACCTCCACGCCCAGTTCGCGCCGCCAGTCGCGCGCCATGCTCTGGGCCACCAGGTCATGCCCCCCGTCCTTGTTGATCAGCACCTCGATCGTCGGCAGGCCCTCGCCCCCCGCGTGCCCCGCCCCCGCCAAAAGCGCCCGCGCCCCCGCCGGGTCAAACCCCACGCCCCGCGGCGAGCGATACCCGGGAATCGACCCCGCCGGGATCAGCGTCCCCGTCGGCCGCTCATCGATCCCGCGAATGTCCGACACCGCCTGCCTGTCCACCGCCATCACAAACGCCCGCCGCACCCGCGCATCCGCGAACGGGTTGGCCCGCCCGTCCGGCAGCGTGGCACGGCACATGAAGTTGAAGAAGTACGTGCCGAAGGCCGGGAACGCGTGTACGTTCTGACGCGGGTCGGGCGGCATGCGCCGATCAATCGCCACCGGGTCCAGCCCCTCCCCCTTCAGCCGCTCGTACAACGCCGTGTGCTCGCTCATGTACGCACGCTTGCGGGCCAGCAGGTCGCGCTTGTAGTCCACGCTCACATCCGCCACCCAGTCCACACCGCCGGACATGAAACTCAGCACCTGCGCGTTGGGGTCGTCCGCCGCGGGCACATCAATGGAGTCCACATTGATGCCGCCCGGATTCCAGTAATGCCTGTTCCGCTCCAGCCGCAGGTCGCGCTTGAATCGCCAGCCCACCAACTCAAACGGCCCGTTGCCCACCAGGTTGGGCGGCTTCGTCCACCCGCTCTCCAGAATCACACGACCGCTCTCCGCGTCCACCCGCTGGTACCGCTCCACCACATCCATATACAGGGGAGAGAGCACCTCGAACGCCAGCACCTGCAAAAAGTACGGCGTGGGCCGCTCCAACTCAACCTCCAGCGTGCGCTCATCCTTCACACGCACGCCCACGTTCGCGGCCCAATCGGCCTTGCACGCCTCCCACAACGCCCCCGCCGCCGCGGCACGCGCCTCTCCCGTCAGCCTGCGCTCGGCGCCGAACCGCTTCACCGCCGCCTCACGTCTTTGTGCAAAGCCCTTCACCCCCTTGATCAACTCGAACAGATTCAGGTAATCCGGCCCGATGTCGGGCAGGCTGCCGCGCAGCCACGTGCGCCGGAAATCCTCCGCCACCACCGGCCGGCCGTTGCTCCACTTCGCGTTCTCACGCAGGTGAAAGGTGTACGTGCGCCGGTCGGCGGAAACGGCCCACCGCTCCGCCGCCGCAGGCCGGATCTCCAGCCCCGCGCTGAACACGTCCATCGCCACCAGGCCCTCAAGCACCGCCCCCGCGATCCGCAGGTCCTTCATCCACGACATGCGATGAATGTCCAGCGTGTTGATGTCGCCCGAGTTGTTGAACACATAATCCGCCCGCGGGCGCGCCCGCTCACCCAGCGCAAGCGCCCCCAGCAGCACCAGCACTAGCGCAAGCGACGCGGCCGGTTTCCACATGCACCAAGGTTACCGCGCTCAGAACTCGCCGGGAATGCCGCGGCACCGCGGAATCAGCACCCGCTCAACGTAGCCGCGCCCCTCCGCGTCCTTGCCCAGCACCTTCTCCAGAAACGCCGCGAACTGACGGTTCAGTGTCTGGCGGTCCGGCTCCTTCAACTGCGCCGGCTGCGAACGCCCGATGATCTGGGCCATCCCCTCGAGAATCTCCGCGTCGCGCTTGCCCATCACCTCTTCCACGTGCGCGGCGTTCTTCTGCTTCACCTGCACGAACACCGCCGTGTCCCAGAACCACACCTTGCCCTGCTGCAGGTTCTGAAACTTGTCGTCCACCACCTTCAGTTCCACGATCTCCTCGCCCTCGTCGTGCTTCATCTCGGCCGCGGGCACCTCGGCGCGCGCCGCCTTGGGCCCCATCGCGCTGAACACGAAGAACACCGCCACCGCCTCCACAATCATGATCACGCCCACCACCCCGATCATCACGATCGGCAACTTCTTCTTCGGGGCGGCAACCTCCGCGGGCGCGGCTGCCGCGGGCTTCTCGGCCTTGTCTTTGGACATGCGTCATCACCTCCGTGAAGCACGCCCGCGCCCGTCTGCCGGCGGGGCCGCTCATCCCGAGATATCGACGCTTCGCAGACGCGCCCCCACCGCCCGCGCCGTTATCACCCCGCTCCCGCGCGCCCCGCGCCCCGCCTCCAGGCCGCGGCCCGGCTTATCGGCCCAGCGTCAGCAACTGCTGGATCAACTGGTCCGTCGTCGTGATCACACGCGAACTCGCCGAGTACCCCGTCGACGCCTGGATCAGGTTGATGAACTCCGCCGCAAGGTCCACGTTGCTCAGTTCCAACGCGCCCCCCACCAGCCGCCCCGTCCCCAGCAGCGTGGGCGTGGTGATCACGGCCGTGCCCGAGTTGGGCCCCGTGAAGAACAGGTTGTTGCCCACATCCACCAGCCCCTCGGCGTTGGAGAACTTCGCCACCGCCACCTGCCCGATCGTGCGCGTCAGCCCGTTGTCGAAGCCGCCCGTGATGGTTCCGTCCCGGCCCACCGAGAAACCGGTCAATACGCCCAGGGGTGTGCCGTCCTGGAATGTCTGCGCAAGCGTGCTGGTCGCGGCATCGAGGGCTGTCACGGCGCCACCGGCCGAGGCGAAGTTGAGGTCAAACACCAGCGGCGTGGCCGCGCCCGTGCCCGTGCGATCAACCGCGACCGCGACCGGCGTGAGCGCCGGCAGGTAGCGGCCGCCGCTGTCGAACGCGATCGTGCCCGTGCCGATCACG
>CAZNEU010000372.1:0-3598 GCA_964571915.1 uncultured Phycisphaeraceae bacterium | reverse complement strand
CCCGGACGGCCCGACGTGAAGTTGAGCGTGCGCGGCGTCGGCACGGCGCTGCGCACCGATCCCGTGTTTCTCAATCTTCAGAAAACGCGATTGCTCGACCCGAGTCTTTCGATGATGGGCACCAACGACCATCCGGGCGATTACCGCTCCAGCGGCTGCACCGCCTGCCACGTCGTCTACGCCAACGACCGCCAGAAGTACCACAACAACCCCGCCTACGCGGCCACCGAGAAATACGCCGCGTTCGGCAATCAGGGCTTCAGTTTCACCTCCGACCCCACCATCCCCAAAGACGAGTCCGGCCACCCCATCAAGCACATCCTCACCAGCGGCGTCCCCAACAGCAGTTGCGTGGTCTGCCACATGCACCCCGGCACCAGTTTCGCCAACTCCTACGTGGGCTACATGTGGTGGGATAACGAGTCCGACGGCGAGTTCATGTACCCCTCCAAGAGCCGCACGCCCACGGCCGAGCAGGAGTGGTTCCACCAGCGCAAGAACCCCGAAGGCGCAAGCCTCAAGGGTTTGTGGTCAGACCTGTACCCGGAAGAGAAGAACCACTTGGGCGAGGTCGCCGGGTCCGACTTCCTGCAACGCGTCGGCGAGCCGCGCAAGGGCGACGGCAGCACGGTCAACGACAGACTCAAACACAACCAGTTCGCCGACTTCCACGGGCACGGCTGGATGTTCCGCGCCATCTTCAAGAAAGACCGCCACGGCAACCTCCTCACCAAGGACGACGCCAAGATCGACCCCGCCGACCCCGACAAGTGGGACAAGGCCGTTCACCTCAAGGACATCCACCTCGAACGCGGCATGCAGTGCGTGGACTGCCACTTCATCCAGGACTCCCACGGCGACGGCAAGTTGTACGGTGAGGTGCGCGCCGCCGTCGAGATCACCTGCATCGACTGCCACGGCACGAGCGACAAGTACGCCACGCTCAGGACCAGCGGCCCCGCCGCGCCGCCGGGCGGGCGAGATATCCGCCGCACCGCGGGCGGCAAGGCCCGCTTCAAGTGGGAAGCCGGCACGCTCTACCAGTTCTCCGCCATGGACCCCGACCTCAAGTGGGAGGTCGTGCAGACGCTCGACACCGTCAACCCGCTTTCGGCGTGGTCGCTTGCCAACCCCGCCTCCGGCGAGAAGAGCCGCTACGCCAAGACCGTGCAGAAGCAGCGCAGCAGCGACGGCAAACTGCAATGGGGCGATCTGCCCACCATCAAAGACGACAAGGGCAAGCAGAGCGTGGACCACGCCAAACTCGCCCACAGCGAGAACGACATGGAGTGCTACACCTGCCACACCAGTTGGATGACCAGTTGCGCCGGCTGCCACCTGCCCATGAAGGCCAACAAGCGCGCCCCCATGCTCCACAACGAGAACATGTACACGCGCAACTTCACGCAGTACAACTACCAGGTTCTGCGAGACGACACCTACATGCTCGGCCGCGATTCCGCCGTGAAGGCGATGACCAGCGGGCGCGATCCCCTCACCCAGGGCGGCAAGATCGTCCCCATCCGCTCCAGTTCCGCTGTTCTCGTCGGCAGCCAGAACGCCCAGCGCGAGTGGATATACAGCCAGCAACAAACCGTCTCCGCCGAGGGCTACTCCGGCCAGGCCTTCAACCCCCACTTCCCGCACGCCACCGGCGGCAAGAACACCACCAAGATGTGCAACGACTGCCACGTCTCCGCCGACAACGACAACAACGCCTGGATGGCCCAGTTGTTCCTCCAAGGCACCAACTTCACCAACTTCCTGGGCCGCTTCATCTACGTCGCCACCGGCGCTGACGGCTTCGAGGCCGTCGTCGCCACCGAGCGCGAAGACCCGCAGGCCGTTTTCGGCTCCTCCCTCCACCAACTCGCCTACCCCGACGAGCACGCCGCGTTCGTGAAGGGTGGCCGCCGCCTCAGCGAGAGTTACGAGCACGGCGCCGACGGCGTCTTCGGCTTCGGCGGCGAGATTCTCGACCTGCAACTCCGCGGCGAGTACGTCTACGCCGCCCGTGGCTCCAGCGGCTTCTACGTCTTCGATGTCGCCAACATCGACAACAAGGGTTTCTCCGAGCGCATCATCTCCAGCCCCGTGTCGCCCTTGGGGCAGGAACTCGGCTTCGACACCTCCTACGCCGTCAGCATCGCCAGCCCCGCCACCGTCGCCGTCGATCCCGCCCGCGGCCGCCACTCAAACGATCCCTCCAAGCCCTACGCCAACGTGCTGGCCGATCCCGAGCCCCACCACGTGAACATGGAGCAGAAGGTCCACCCGATGTACGCCTACATCTACATCGGCGACCGCGATGAGGGCCTCATCATAACCTTCGCCGCCACGCTGCTCGACGGCGACCCGCAGAACAACTACCTCAGCCGCGCCAAACTGGCCGACGGCACCACCGCCTTCAACCCCGGCGGTCGCCTCACGGGCCTCACCCAACTCGTCTGCGCGGGCCACTACCTCTACGCCACCAGCAAGAGCGGCCTCACCATCATCGACATCGACACACCCACCGACCCCAAGGTCGTCGCCACCATCGGCAGCGACGTTCTTCTCGAGCCGCAATCCGTCGCCGTCCAGTTCCGCTACGCCTTCGTCACCGACCGCGAGGGCCTCAAGGTCGTCGATATCACCAACCCCGCAGCACCCTCCGTCGTCCCCGGCGCCCTCGTGAAGATGGACGACGCCCGCCGCGTCTACATCGCACGCGGCTATTGCCTGGTCGCCGCGGGCAGGCAGGGCCTCGCCATCGTGGATGCCGAAACCGCCACCTCGCCCAGACTCGTGCAGTTCTACAACGCGGGCGGCGTCATCAACGACTGCCGCGACGTCAAGGTCGGCTTCGCCAACGCCTCCGCCTTCGCCTACCTCGCCGACGGCAAGAACGGCCTGCGCATCGTGCAACTCTTCTCGCCCAACTCCGTGCCGCAGTTCCGGGGCTTCCACATGCCCCTGGCGCCCGAACTCGTCGCCAACTACAAGACACACGGCCCCGCCCTCGCCGTCAGCAAGGGCCTTGACCGCGACCGCGCGGCGGACGAATCCGGCAACCAGATCGCCGTCTTCGGCCGCGTGGGCGCTCGCCCCCTCAGCAAGCCCGAGATGGAGAAGATGTACCTCAACAACGGCCAACTCTGGACCGTAACCAACACACCCCCCACCGCCGCGCTGCCGTTCACGTTCTCTTCGCCCGAAACTGCCCCCAAGAAAAAAGAAGGCGCGGCAGAAGAAGGCACGGGCACACGTCGGCGGAGGTAGGCGTCTGGGGCCATCACTCGCGCCTCAATGAAAAAGGCCCGCGTGCGCGGGCCGTGGTGTGTGGCGTGCTTTGTGCCCGCCCTGTGTGTGGGGCCTCAGGCCGCGAGTTTCATGGGCTGCTCGCCGCTGGTCACGAACGCGGTCTGCTGGCCCTGGCTGTTGCGGCCGAAGTTGATGGTGAAGATCGACGAGAGCGGCCCGGCCTTGTCGGAGCGCTGGCCCTGCACGGTGTACTGCACGAAGTCGGGCCCGCGCGAGAAGGAACTGTCGGTGAACTTCTTCACGCCCGTGGCCCCGAGGAACGTGAACGCGCCCGGCGGGTCGTTGGGAAGGCGGC
>CAZNEU010000371.1:0-1921 GCA_964571915.1 uncultured Phycisphaeraceae bacterium | reverse complement strand
GGCGGCCGCGCGCGGGGGGGGCGGCGCCCCCCCCCGCCCCCGGCGCGCGGGGCCGCCGCCCCCGCCCGCCCCGCCCGCCCCCCGCCCGCCGCGCGAGGGTGGGACGGAAACGGCGATCCGGCGGGGGTCGTGGTCATGGCGCCATTGTGGCGAGTGTGCGTGCCCAACGCCAGTCGGCGGGTTCAGGGCCGGCGTGCGGGGGGTGCGGGGGGTGGGGGGGGCGGCAGGGGGGTGCCGGGCGCGGCGCGGGCCAGCACCGCGTCGATATCGCCCGGGGAGAGGATGGGAAAGGTGTCGCGCCCGGTTTCTATGGCCAGCCGAACGTACGGCTCGCAGAGGGTGCAGCCGGTGCAGCAGCGGGTCTCGTGCCGGATCTCGTCGAACGTGCGGCCCTGTGCCCGCAGTTGCACCACGCGGGTGAAGGGCACGTTATGGCAGATGCAGTGGGCGACGGACATGGGAGGGGGAAGGCACTGGGCATCGGGCACTGGGGGCTGCGCACGCAAGGGCATTACTCGTAGTCGAAGAGTTCGTTCGTATCGGCGAGGCCCGGCCAGCCGGTGTTCGCCTCGGTGCTGGGCGTGCCGTACATACCGCTGGACCACGTGAACGTGCGGCTCCGGCTCTCCACATGCCCGTCCAGCATGGCGATGTTGGCGCGGCCGGCGTGGCGGAAGTGCATGGAAGGATCGGGGCGGTTGGCAGGATTGTCTGGCCAGAAGCGCGGCTCGACAAACGAATACTCGATGAGGCCGCCGGGCGCAGCGCTGGATGAGAACGCGCTGTCAGCGAAGGCGATGGTCGCCGCGGGCCGAACGAACCGTGAGAGAAGCGAACCGAGGCGGTCGGAGGCAATGACGGATGAACCATCGGCGAACGCACGCCGGGCCACGCCGAGGTAGGCGTTGTTGTAGCCGTAGCCGCCGCAGCCGCGCTCAAACCCTCCGGCGGTGGCCGATGGCCGCTCCGTGAGCGCGGCGAGCGTGGGCCGGAACGTGGGGCAGACGCGCCCGCCGCCCTCCGCGTTGCCGCCGCGCTCCAGGCCCAGATAGGCGGACATCGATCCGCCCGCGGGCGTGAAAGCCTGGCTCACTTTGGCGCGGCTGCCGTGCCAACGCGAGAGGTTTCTGAGGACGTCTGCCGCGCCGGGGGGGGCCGCGTCCTTGAAGTCCAGCGCGTACGTCTGCACGGCGAGGGCGAGTTGGCCGGCGGCAACCGAGCACGCGGCGGCGCGGGCTGCGTGCCGGGCGGCGGCGAGGGAGGGGAGCAGCAGGCCCGTGAGCGTGGCGATGGTGGCGACGACGGCGAGCACTTCGATGAGTGTGAAGGCTCGCCTCAGAGCCTGTGTGGGAAAGGGCGGCAAAATCCCGGCTCGGAGAGCCGGGGTACCCAAGGCACGAACCAACCCCACGCTCCGCGTGGGGGTACCCGGAGCCACTCTCGCACAGGCTCTCAGCACGGGTGCGGCTCCGTGAAGTAGGCGGTGATGTAGTCGCCAAGGTCGTCCGGGTTGATGGTGCCGTCGCCGTTGAACTCGGTGAGCGGGTCGGAAGGAATCTGGAAGTAGCCGGTGATGTAGTCGCCCAGATCGTCCGGGTTGATGATGCCGTCAAGGTTGTAGTCGAGCGGGCAGGGAACGGGAGGGGGCAGGCGCGCGGAGAGGGGGATGGCCCCGGCCACGCCGCCGATCTCGGTGGAGAGTTCGCCCAGCGGGCCGCTGAGCCGGTCCGCGGCGGTCGTGATGCGAATGAAGTCAAAGCCGTCGAGCGGCGGGCTTGGCGGCAGGCCCGTGGCCGGTTCGACGGCCCACGCGAGCGAGAACCCATCGCCGCCGCACGAACCCGGCGAGACCCCAGCGAGAAACGGATTGCCCGGGCGCGTGTAGAAGTCTTCCGGTGTCATGGTCTCATCGTCAACCGCA
>CAZNEU010000370.1:0-1888 GCA_964571915.1 uncultured Phycisphaeraceae bacterium | reverse complement strand
CGACTGCAACGCCCCCCACGCCACGTTCGACCGCGTGATCACCCAGAACGCCGGCACCACCAACTGGTTCCGCGTGGTTCTGGACAAGCCCATCCTGCGTGATGACGGCACCTTCTTTGACATCTTCGCCGACCTGGATATCGGGTTCGGCCTTGATGTCGCCACCTCGATGGCCCTCTACGACTCCGACGGCCAGCGCGTGGCGTTCGATATCGGGCAGGGTGTGGGCTGCAACACCGAGACCGATGCCAACGGCCTCTACGGCATGCTCTCCTTCGGCACGGGCCGTCGGCCCGCGACCGGCGGGAGCGGCTACCAGTTCGATGGTCGCGACGGCGAAATCCCCGCGGGCGTCTACTTCGTGGCGGTCTCGGGTGCCGGCGCTCTGTACGGTGCCTCACTCTTCACCGTGAACGCCGCCGATTCGCTCGAAGTCGGCACGTCGCTGATGACGATCCGCTCCAACATCAGCCCGGGTGTGAACTGCGCGAACCCGGCCCCGGTGGCCCCGCTGGTTCGGCTGGCCGAGCAGGTCGGCGATCTGACCAACGGCCTGACCACACGCGACATGCCTCGCGTGGGCTTCTCTCAGGTGCGCTGGATCACCGCCTCGCTGACGGTCGATCAGGAGATCACCCCCTCCAGTTCGACGTTCCTGGATGTCAACCAGAACGGCACGCCGGTGACGGATGCTTCGCTGGGCCTCTATAATGACTCGGGCGTGCTGGTGGCCTTTGACCGCGACAGCGGCCAGAGCCTCAACGCGACGCAGCGCCTCGGCCAGATGTCGTTCGGTGGCTCGGCCTCCGGGTCGCGTCCGCCCGACGGCGACGGCGTTCCCTACACCAACTACAGCGGCAACACGCTGGCCCCCGGCCAGTACTGGGTGGCCGTGGGTATGGATGCCGACACCGAGGGCAGTGCCCCCGGCGACATCCCCATGCGGTTTGATGGCACCGGCTGGCTCGCCTACATCAGCAGCCAGTCGCGCATCACGGTCACGGTCAACCTCAAGACCCCGACCGGCTGCCGCGTGGACTACAACAACGACGGCTCCATCAACCCCGACGATATCGGCGACTACATCACCGACTACTACACCGACCCGGCCGTTCCCGGCCCCGGCGGCTACTCGGTTCCCTGCCCCGCCGAGGCTCCTCCCTACGACAACGGCTGGAGGGCCGCGTACAACAGCGACGGCTCCGGTCAGTGCTCGCCCCCGTTCCCCGATAACCTCGGTGATTACATCACCGACTACTACATCGGCTGCCCGGAGGACTGATTCGGGTGGGGGTTGTTCTTGCCCCGCGCCCGTGAAAACGGCCGCGGACAAGCGAGAAACGCTCGCGTGAAAATCACCGGCCGGACCCTGAAGGGTTCGGCCGGTTTTTCGTTGTGCCACAGGGCAACCGCATGATCCACGAACGAGCCCCGAGCGTCAGCGAGCGGGTCCGCCCGGGCGAGCGACCACGCCGCGAGTGGTGCCCGCTGATTCATGCGGATCGCCGTTGAGTCTCATGCACACGCAGAGCAGGCCCGTCGGCCCACGCGGAGCGTGGGGGTACCCAAGAGCCTGACTTCGGCCGGCGGTCCGTATCACCGGCCGGGTCCGTATCAATCCAGTTCCACAAGCCCCTCGCGGATGGCGAAGCGGGCCAGTTCCACCCGGTCGTGGATGGCGAGTTTGTCCATGATGCTGGCGCGATGGGCATCAATGGTCTTGGGGCTGCGGAACATCGAATCGGCGATCTGCGTGCGCGACAGGCCGCGCCCGATCATGCGCAGCACCTGCATTTCACGCGTGGTGAGCGCGGCCAGGCGCGAGGTTCCGGCCGCGCCCTCGGGGGCTTGGCCCCCGGCGCCATCCGCCGCGGCGTGGCCCTCGCCT
>CAZNEU010000369.1:0-6661 GCA_964571915.1 uncultured Phycisphaeraceae bacterium | reverse complement strand
CCGCGGCCGTTGTCCTGCACGCAGCAGGAGCCGTCGGCGTTGATCGTGACCCACACGTTGGATGCGAAGCCGGCCATGGCCTCGTCAATGGAGTTGTCCACCACCTCGTAAATCAAGTGGTGCAGAGGCCCCACACCGGTGCCGCCGATGTACATGCCCGGCCGCTTGCGCACGGCCTCCAGCCCTTCGAGCACCTTGATCTGGTCGGCCCCGTACTGGCCCGCGGCGACCGTGGAACCGGTTCCGTTGGTGCCCTGCTCCGGCGGGGGTTGGTCGCTGATGGCGACCACTTTGACGGGCGACTTGGAGGCTTTGGATTCGGGCACCGAGGCTCCTTGCGGGCAAGAGATTCGGCATCTCCCCCATGCGGGTTCTTGCGTGCCCCGCCGCCGGAAAAACGCGGGGTGCCACGGACCACAAAGGGGGCTGAAAAGCCGAGCGCAGATCATAGGGAAACATGCCAGCGCTTGCCTCATAAAACGGCGATTGTGGCGCGAGTTTTCGGGGGCCGTGAGGGGGTGAGAAACCGGGCGACTCGTCCCGCCAAACTCACGGGGAGGGGCGGACGGGCTTTGGCCCATGCAAGGGCCGGCAACCTTTGTTGCGGCATGGGTGGTCGCGGGCGGGTTCTTGTGGCATACTCGGATCGTCGTGTCGTGCCCACGTTGCTCACAACGTGGTGTGTGGTCCGTTTTCGGACCGGAAAAGGAAGGAAGTCGTGAAGAATCAAGGGTTTCGGGTGGTGGCCGCGCTCGCGGGCGTGGCGGCTTTTGCTGGCTCGGCGCTGGGTCAGTTCACCCAAGCCGTGGCCGCGCCAACGAGCGCCCAGCGCTGGGAGACGGGCTTCAAGATCGAGCGGTTCGGGCCCGACGGCGTAACGCTTCTGTCCACGAACTTCATGAGCAACCTTGCGCACCTGAACGAGCCGATCACGTACGACACAGCCGTGGCGGTCGGGCGTGTGGACATCACGTACCAGGGCCGCGTCGGCATTCTCGCCAACACTACCGGCACCGTGAACCTGGGCATCAGCCGCCTGGGCGGCGCGGGCTCGGCGACCACGGGAGGGCGGATCACGTTGGTGGACGCGGTGGCCCAGGCGGCGGGCAGGAACCAGGGCACCGTGGCTCGGGCCGAAACCGGCGACGGCACGGCGGCTGGCGGCGCGCCGAACAACGGCATGTTCCGGCCCTTCCGCGGGGCGTTCGCCGCCTTCTCGCCCGCATCCAACGGAGCGAATACGGATGCCTCCAACGGTGGCCTCTCCAACACCGCGACGGGCGCGCCCGTGGCCTTCAACTTCACCGGCGGCCGCACCGTGAACTTCGGTTCCAACGGCACGGTTCCCGACAACTTCAACGGTTCGGGCGGCCCCGTCGGCGTGGCCGTGGAGGACGGCACGACCTTGTCCGGCGCATTCGCCAGTTACTACAAACTCTCGTACATCTGCACACCGGATGCCACGCTGGAGTTTGCGCGGCTCGTCAACGGGAGCGCTCAGGGCCAGACCGGCCGCTACATCTTCAGTTACAACGGCGCGGGGCAGGCGAGCAACGGGGCAAGTTTCAGCATCCCTGTCGTCAACTTTGCGTTCGCCATTCCCGCGCCCGCGGCGGCGCTACCGCTGGGATTGCTGGCGGTGGTGGGAACGCGACGGCGCAGATGAAGTGATGCCCGGAAGGCGGACAAGATGTCCGCCCCACCAATGCCGTGAAAACGTGCCTCATTCCCCCGGCAGGTGCTGGTCCACCCATTCGTCCGACAGAATCACCTGCTGGCGCATGGTGCGGTCGCGGCCCGAGTTCAGCCGCTGCGCCAGCCGGAACACGCCCAAGGCCGCGGCCCGCGTGCGGCCAAGCAGTTCCTCCGCCGTGGCCATGGCCCGCAGTGCCGCGGCGGGCTTGGGCAGAAAAAGCCCCACCAGTTCATCCTCCAGACTCACGAAAATCTGGGCCGAGCCGGGGTCGCCCTGGCGGCCGGCCCGCCCGATGAACTGGCGGTCGATCCGCCTCGCCCCGTGCATCTCGGTGAGCACCACGTGCAGGCCGCCCGCGGCCCGGGCCTTCGCGTCAAGTTTGATGTCCGTGCCGCGCCCGGCCATGTTGGTGGCGACGATGATCGAGCGGCTCTCGCCGGCACCCTCGATGATCTTGGCCTCGTCTTTGTCGAAGTTGGCGTTGAGCACCTGGTGGTCCAGCCCGCGCGCGGTGAGGCGTTTGGAGAGGCCTTCGCTCGCCTCCACCGAGCGCGTGCCCACCAGCACGGGCCGGCCCGCGGCGTGAATCTCCACCACGCTCTCGCACACCGCCGCCCAACGCGCGGCTGAAGTGCGGAAGACCCGCGCGGGCCACTCCGCACGGATCACCGGGCGGTTGGTGGGAACGGCCACCACCTTGCGCTGGTAGGTGGACTCGATCTCGCCGGTGGCATCCGCGGCGGTGCCCGTCATGCCGCACAGGAAGGGGTACATGCGGTAAAACCGCTGGAAACTGAGGCGGGCGAGCGTCTCGCGGTCGGCCGTAACCTCGACCCCCTCCTTGGCCTCCACGGCCTGGTGCAGGCCGTGCTCCCACGAGCGGTCGGGGAGGAAGCGGCCGGTGTATTCATCCACGATCACCACGCGCCCGTCCACGAGTTGGTACTGGCGGCCGTTGATGTAGCACGCCGCCGCGATGAGGGCCTGCTTCACCAGTTCCTCGGCGCGGCGTGTGGCCCGCCAGATGGGGTCGTCGAGCGGGTCGGCGAGTTTCGCTACGCGGGCCGCGCCGGCGGTGGTGAGCGTGGCCCGCTTGCGCAACAACTCCATGCGAAAATCGGTCCGGGGGTCGAGTTTGACGGCGATGGCCGCGGCGTGCCGGTAGGCCTCGGCCATTTCATCGGCCCCGCGGCTGCGGGCGATGATGAGGGGCACCACGCCCTCGTCAATGAGCACCGCGTCGGCCTCGTCCACCATGCAGGCGCGCAGACCGGGCACCAGCGGCATGGCGCCCTTGCCGGCAAGGCCCGCGGCATCACCGTCGCGGCCGTTGCCGCCCGCGAGCGCGGAGGCGGCCCGGGCCGACCACGCGGGGCCAAGCCCGCGCAGCACGATCTGGTCGCGCAGGTAGTCGGCGGTGATCTGCTTGCTGGTGCCGAAGACGATCGGCAGCGCGTACATGGAGCGGCGCGACTCCGGGTCCTGCTCCTGCTGAATGGCCCCGCAGCGCAGGCCGCAGCGGGCGAAGATGCAGGCGCGGCTCTGGGCATCGCGCTTGGCCAGGTAGTCGTTCACCGTGAACACGTGCAGGTGCTTGTGCCGCCACGCCAGAAGGGGCGCGGCGAGCGAACCCGTGAGGGTCTTGCCCTCGCCCGTGAGCATCTGCACGATGCGGCCATGGTAGAGGGCCAGGGCCCCCATGACCTGCACAACATGCGCCTCTTCGCCGGTCTCGCGCCGCGCGGCCTCGCGGACGGTGGCGAGGGCACGCCGCAGGTCTTGCGGCTGGTCTCGCCCCCGCACGAAGATTTCGCGCAGGTCGGCCAGCATCGAATCGAGCACGGCGTTGGAGCAGACGCGCATGGAGGGGGCGAGTTCGCAGACGGCTTCGGCCTGGGCCCGGAGGCGAGCGAGGGTGGTGGAGCGAGAGGCGAGGGCGAGTTTGACGCGCGCGTAGAGCCGGTCCAGCGGTTTGAGCCGCTGCGGGCGCCGGGCACGCGAGCGCACGGAGTCGAAGAGAACCTGGTAGTGGGTGAGGGCCTGGGTCATGGGGGAAGAAGTGACGGAGTGACGGAGTGACGGAGTGACGGAGTGGCGGAGTGAGTTTACGGGTCTCTGTTTCTACTTCGTGACTTCGTGACTTCGTGACTTCGTGACTTCGTGACTTCGTGACTTCGTGACTTCGTGACTTCGTCACCCCGTCACCTCCCGCCTAGAGGTTCACCCTGCCCTGGATCAGTTTCAGGAACCGGTCGATCACCTGCTCCATCAGCGGGCGCGGCGGCAGGCTGAAGCGCACATACACACGCTCGCCGGGCACGCCCAGAGGCGCCGGCGTGCGGCCTTCCACGGGCTCGGGCGGTTCGATGTAGATCGTGAACTGCGGTTGCTTGGTGGCACGCCCGCTCCGATCCTCCTGGTCTGTTTCCACCTGACCGCCGCCCAGATACCCGAGGGCTCCGTGCGGAAGTTCCTTCTGAGCGGCCGCGGGAGACCAGACCCGCCCGCCCGCCGAGACGTGCCACGGGTTGCTGACGGATCGAATGCCCACCGAGATGCGATCCGCCGGCAGCTGCATGAGCCAGGCCCCCTCGCCCTGGGGCAGACTCGCGGCGATGCGCAGGCGGGCGGGGTCGAGGACGGTGCATAACTGCTGGCCACGCTGCACATACGCGCCCGCGGCGGCCGCGGGGTCCCCGCCCACGATGATGCCGGAAACGGAGGATCGGACCACCAGTGCGGCCGCGCGCACCGCCACCTCGGCGAGTTGGTCTTGCAGCACCCGCACCTGCGACTGGGCCATCTGGGCGGAGGGAATGTCGGTGCCGGCGCGGCTCTGGCGGCCGATGACCTCGACCTCGGCGAGTTGGGCCTCGATCGACCTGCGCGTGGATTCGAGTTGCGGGCTGGTGAGGCGCGCCAGTTCCTGCCCCGCCTCAACGCGGTCTCCAGCCCGCACCAGCACCCGGGCCACGAACCCTTCGGTCTCGAAGAACACGCCCGCGCGCACCGTGCTCTCCACCACGCCCGAGGCGCGGCGCCAGTCCGGGAGCGGCACCACGCCCACGAGCAGCGCGGTGCCCGTGAGGAACGCGAGCGTGGTGAGAATGGCCCGGGCACGCTTGTCCACCAGCATGGAGGAAGACGCGAGCCAGTGGATGAGTTTGCCCACGGGGAGTATGAACCACATGGCGGCCGACCACACGGCCAGCACGAGCCCCACGCCGAACCACTGGCCCATGATGAAGAGCGTGATCCCGAAGAACAGGACGATGCGGTACAGGCCCGCGAGCACGCCGTACACCGTGAGCACGGCGCGCTCGCCCGCCAGCGAACTGGGTGAGCGCGGGTTGTCCACCCGGAAGACGTGCTTCTGGACGTAGTAGTTCAGCGTCTGCTGAGATCGCTGCATGAGGTTGGGGGTTTCCAGCAGGTCGGCGAGCATGTAGTACCCGTCGAACTTCATGAGCGGGTTGATGTTGAAGACCACGGTCGAAACGCTGGCGGTGAGCATGGCGTAGTACGCCAGTTGCTTGGCCAGCGAGCCGTCCGCGGTCGCCAGCCACACGAAGGCGGCGACCGATGCCGCGGCGAGCTCGAAGATCATGCCGCCCGCGCCCACGGCGATGCGCTGCCACTTGCTGGGCAAGGCCCAGGCGCTGGAGGCGTCCACATACGGCGAGGGGAAGAAGACCAGCAGCATCAGGCCCGCCTCGGGCACCTGGCCGCCCAGGCGCTTGCAGATGAGGCCGTGCCCCAGTTCGTGCCAGAGTTTGAGCAGCACGAACACCACCAGCATGAAGCCGAAGTTCGCGGGGCTGACGAAGTCGTCGAAGTTGCCCGCCAGGCGCGACCACTCCGGCAGGATGCTGACCAACGCCCCGAGCACCAGCGCGCACCACAGCACCAGACCCGTGCGGCCCAGGACCGGGCGGAAGATGGGTTCCAGCACCGCCAGGATCGGATCGGGGTTCAAGAGCCGCAGCCGCAGGTACATCAGGCCCACGGCCTGGGTCATGAGGCGGCGCTGCGCACGCTTGCGGCCGCGCGTGAGCAGTTGCTCGGTTTCGGGCGCGGCATCGGTGGAGAGGAGGTTGGAGTTGTAGAGTTGGCTGAGCAGTTCAATGACCTCGCCCTGCGTGGGCGCGCCGTCGCCGAACTTGGCCAGCGAGGCCTTCCACGCCGTCTCCACGTCGCGTGCGCCGTCGAGAGTGCAGACAAAGTCGTACCCCACCGGCGAGAGGCGGTAGAAGTTGTTGCTGGTGGGGTCGTGGGCCACGTGCCAGCGCTTGCCGCGGTAGTGCTGGCGCGTCACATCCACGTGCGGGCGCAGGCGCGGCCTGAGCGTGCGGACCCGGTGCCAGAATGGTGAGAAGGTGGGACGGTCCATGAGAGAAGAAGGGACTGGGCACTGGGCATCGGGCACTGGGGAAGAAACGGCGGTTCCAAGGAGTCGTTGGGCGGTTGCTGTGTTCGGCCACCAGTGCCCGGTGCCTGATGCCTGGTGCCTGCCTCTGTTGCTACCACCACCACAGCCGGATCGCGTCCAGCACGCGCCGTGTGCCGATCCACAAGAGCGAACGAGGCCGCGTGTCGAGTTTGGCCACGCCCTCCATGCCGGGGCGCATCCACGAGGCGGGGGCCACGACACGGGCCCGCACCTCAAAGCGGTTCTTGCCCTCGGCCGCTTCGGCGAGCGGCACCACCCGCTCGATGACCACGTCGTGTGCCTCATCCGGGTGAGAGCGCGTGGCGAGGCGACCCGTGCCGCCCTCGGCGATCATGGCAATGTCGCGCTCATCCACGCGCGCGATGACGACCAGTTCGTCCAGCGGCGCAACCTCGAACAACCTGTCGCCGAGTTTCAGCGCCGAGCCCACCAGCGACGACAGCCGCCCGGCGATGATGGTGCCGTCGATCGGGGCGGTGAGCCTCGAGCGTTCGATGCGGCTCTGCGCCAGGTCC
>CAZNEU010000368.1:0-6681 GCA_964571915.1 uncultured Phycisphaeraceae bacterium | reverse complement strand
CGCCGGGGCCATGACGCCCGGCGTGCAGATCAAGTACGTGGCGGCCGTCGTGACGAAGTGAAGGCACGAGGGCACCCGCCGCGGCGGGTAAACTCCGGCACGAAGGCACGAAGAGTTCGGATGGATCGGCTGACCGCTCACCGCTGGTGCACCATGTCAAAGACTGTCAAGAACATGCTCATGACCGACTACGCCGCCCGCCTGGGCAGCGCGAGCGATGCCATGCTGATCAGCGTGCGCGGGCTCAGGGGCACCGACACCACCAAACTGCGCTCGGGCCTGCGCAAGAAGCAGATCAAGGTGCGGGTGGTGCGCAACAGCCTGGTGAAGGCCGGTTTCAAGGGCACGGGCCTTGAGGGCCTCACCGAGTTGCTCACGGGCTCGTCGGCCCTCGCCTACGGGCCGTCGGTGGTGGAGGTGGCCCGCGAGATCGTGGCCCTGCTGAAGGACTTCCCCAAACTCGAACTCAAAGGGGCCGTGCTCGATGGCATCCTGTTCAAGGGCGATGCGGGCTGCAAGGAACTGAGCAAGTTCCCTACCAAGGGCGAGGCCCAGGCCCAGGTCGTTACGCTCATCGTGAGCCCGGCCCGCACACTCATGGCCTCGGTGAAGGGCCCCGGCTCGAACATCGCGGGCCTCATCAAGGCCATCGAGATGAAACTGGAAAAGGGCGAGACCATCGCCAAGACGGCTTGACGTATTCACCACGGAGGCACGGAGTTCACGGAGAAAGGCATCGAGCGGTTTGTTGGGGTTGGCCGGGTTTGTGGGTTTGTCTCCGTGTTCTCCGTGTCTCCGTGGTGAGCGAAGTTTGACTGGAACCTTCGACTGGCCCGCTTGCGGGTTAAAGCCCGGGACTGTCCCGCGGCCCTCTTGAAGGAAAAGTGTGCGGCGAGCGACCAACGCACGCCGCGTTTGTGAAAGGTGTGCTTTATGAGCGTTACAGATCTGGGCGACAAACTGGCGGGTCTTTCCCTGAAGGATGCCGTTGAACTGGCCAAGTACATGAAGGACACGTACGGCATCGAGGCCGCCGCGGGCGGTGGCGGCATGATGATGGCGGCCCCGGCCGCCGCGGCTGCTCCGGCCGAGGAGAAGACCTCCTTCGACGTGAACCTGAAGTCGTCGGCCGCGGACAAGAAGATCAGCGTCATCAAGGTGGTGCGCGAAGTGACGGGCCTGGGCCTGAAGGAAGCCAAGGACCTTGTCGAGGGTGCGCCCAAGCAGGTGAAGCAGAGCCTGTCCAAGGCCGATGCCGAGAAACTGGTGAAGCAGTTGACGGAGGCCGGCGGCGTGGCCGAGATGGTGTGAGGTGGCGGGCCGGACGGCGCTGCCAGCGGGGAAAACCCCTGAACTGCGTGCGCCGCCTGCAAATATGCCCCAAACAGGGGGTCTGCCAAACTTGGCAGGCCCCTTTCTTTTTCTCCCCAGAAGATTCAAGTTGGCATGGACTTTACTTGCACGGCCCGGGAAGCGGGGGTACACTTGCCGTCCTTTTGGCTGGACCGGCGTGCGCGGCGACAGATGAAAAGAATTTTCTAAGAGCATCACAGGCGACAAGCGACTGCGAGCGCGGTCGCTATCTCCATCGCGAGGGACTCCACGATGGCCGAGATGAAAGTGCGCGATTTTTCCAAGCGTGGCGACGGGATGAACGTCCCCGACTTGACCCGTATTCAAGCCGACGGCTATGAGCGTTTTCTGCAGACCCACAAGGGCCCGCACGAGCGCGATGCCTCCGTCGGTCTCGAAGCCTTGATGAAGGAAATCTTTCCCATCAAGAGCTACGACGAGACGATGTCGCTCGACTACCTGTACTACCTGCTGGAAGCCCCGCGCTACACGCAGGACGAGTGCCGCGAACTGCGGCTCACGTACGGCGCGCCGTTCAAGGTGGGCGTGCGGTTCCGTCGTGAGGGCCTGCAGGACGTGGCCGAGGAAGAGATTTATCTGGGCGAGTTCCCGATCATGATGGGCGGGGGCGAGTTCATCGTGAACGGCGCCGAGCGCGTGATCGTGAGCCAGTTGCACCGCTCGCCGGGCGTGGACTTCTCCATCGTCTCCAGCGAGGCCGACCGCCCGCTGCACTCGGCCCGCATCATCCCCGAGCGCGGCTCGTGGATCGAACTCGAGGTGACCAAGAAGGACGTGCTGGCGATGAAGATCGACCAGAGCACGAAGATGGCGGCCACCACCTTCCTGCGCTGCCTGGATGAGTCCGTCAGCCGGACGGAGGACGTGCTGAGCCTGTTCTACGAGATCAGCGAGATCAAGGCCGAGCAGGTGAAGGCCGACCACTACGCCGCGGCGACCGTGATCGACACCGAGACGGGCGAGGAACTCGTGCACGTGGGCCGGCGCATCGGCGAGGAGGGCGCGGCGGCGATCATCGCCAGCAAACTCAGGACGGTGCTGGTCATCCAGAACCCGGCCGACACGCTCATCCTGAACACCGTGGCCGAGGAGAAACTCGAGCAGTTCGAGGCCGAGACCGAGTACGAGCGGGCCATGCTGAAGTTGTACAGCAAGTTGCGCCCCGGCAACCCGCCGCAGGTGGAGAAGGCCAAGGCGCTGTTCATCGAGAAGTTCCTGGATGATTCGCGCTACCGCCTGGGCAAGGTGGGCCGCTTCCGCATCAACCGCAAGTTTGATCTGGCCACGCCCGAGGACCTGATGTTCATCACCTCGCAGGACTTCCTGAAGGTGATCACGTACCTGCTCGACCTGCGCTCCAAGCGCAGCGACCCCAAGACCGGCTACGCCGCGGCACAGGTGGATGATATCGACCACCTGGGCAACCGCCGCCTGCGCACGCTGGACGAGCTGGCGGTGGATGAACTGCGCAAGGGCTTTCTGAAACTCAAGCGCACCGTGCAGGAGCGCATGAGCGTGAAGGACCCGGGCGAGATCATGAAGATCTCCGACCTGGTGAACAGCAAGAGCGTGAGTTCAGCGATTGATTTCTTCTTCGGCCGCAGCGAACTCTCGCAGGTGGTGGACCAGACCAACCCGCTGAGCACGCTGATCCACGAGCGTCGGCTTTCGGCCCTCGGGCCCGGCGGCCTCAACCGCAAGCGCGCGGGCTTCGAGGTGCGCGACGTACACATCAGCCACTACGGGCGCATCTGCCCGATCGAGACGCCCGAGGGCACGAACATCGGCCTCATCGCGTCGCTGGGCATCTACTCGAGTATTGACGATTACGGATTCCTGCGCACGCCCTACCGGGTGGTGAAGGACGGCAAGGTGAGCGACAGGATCGTTCACCTGCGCGCCGACGAGGAGATGAAGGCCGTGCTGGCGCCGACGGATTCGGTGGGCCAGAACGGCCGCATCGAGGAGGGCATGATTTTGGCCCGCGTGAACGGCGAACTGGCCGAGGTGGCCAGCGAGAACGTGACGTTCCTCGATATCGCGCCCAAGCAGATCGTGGGGGTGAGTGCCGCGCTGATCCCGTTCCTGGAGCACGACGACGCGAACCGCGCGCTCATGGGCTCGAACATGCAGCGGCAGGCGGTGCCGCTGATCAAGGTGGAGCCGCCGATCGTGGGCACGGGCATGGAGCGGGAGGTGGGCAAGAACTCGGGCATGGTGGTGCGCACGCGCAACGCCGGCACGGTGACCTACGCCGACTCGCAGCGCATCATCATCGACAACGCCGACGAGTACGTGCTGCGCAAGTTCGCGGGGCTGAACGAGCGGACGTGCCAGAACCAGCGCCCGGTGGTGAAGATCGGCCAGAAGGTGAAGAAGGATCAGGTGATCGCCGACGGCGCCAGCACGCGTCAGGGCGAACTCTCGATCGGCAAGAACGTGCTGGTGGCGTTCAACACGTTCGACGGGTACAACTTCGAGGACGCGATCGTCATCAACGAGCGGCTCGTGAAGGACGACGTCTTCACCAGCATCCACATCGACGCGTTCGAGGTGGAGGTGCGTGAGACGAAACTGGGCAAGGAGGAGTTCACGCGCGACATCCCCAACGTTTCGGAGAAGATGCTCCGCAACCTCGACGACCACGGCGTGATCCGCCTGGGCGCGCGCGTGGGCCCCGGCGACATCCTCGTGGGCAAGGTGAGCCCCAAGAGCAAGACCGAGCTCACGCCCGAGGAAAAACTGCTGCACGCCATCTTCGGGCGGGCCGGCGAGGACGTGAAGAACGACTCGCTGGAGGTGCCCGCGGGTGTCGAGGGCATCGTGATCGGCGCGTCGCGGTTCTCGCGCCGCCTGCACATGACCGAGGAGCAGAAGAAACTGCTCAAGGCGCAGATCGACACCTACACCACCGACATGGACACCCGCGCCATCGCCATCTTCCGCCAGATGGTGGAGCAGGTGAACGACGTACTCGGCACGCCCATGGTCGACCCGACCACCCGCCAGAAGGTGGGCGCCAGCGACCTGTCCGAGGTGCTGCTCGAGCAGATTCAGAACTTCGATCTGAAGTGGCTGAAGGGCTCGAAAGAGACCAAGGAGAAGGCCGAGACGGTGTACGGCCAGTTCTGGCCCCGCATCGAGGCCATCAAGCGCGAGAAGGACCGCAAGATCGGCCACATGAAGCGGGGCGACGAACTGCCCAGCGGCGTGCTGGAGATGGTCAAGGTCTACCTCGCCACCAAGCGGCACCTCTCCGTGGGCGACAAGATGGCCGGCCGGCACGGCAACAAGGGCGTTATCGCCCGCATCGTGCCCGAGGAGGACATGCCCTACATGGCCGACGGCACGCCGGTGGATGTGCTGCTCAACCCGCTGGGCGTGCCCAGCCGCATGAACGTGGGCCAGATTCTCGAAACCCACCTGGGCTGGGGGATGAAGATCCTGGGCCTGCAGGCGATCACGCCCGTCTTCGACGGCGGCACCGAGGCCGAGGTGCACAAGGCCATCGAGGATGCCAACGACTTTGTTGACGAGAAGATCAAGCAGCAGGAGAAGGACGGCGTCTGGCCGACCGCCCGCGAGATCATGGTCAAGATGCCGCGCGGCGGCAAGATCCAGCTTTTCGACGGCCGCACGGGCGAGCCCTTCCAGCAGCGCACCACGGTGGGCGTGATGTACATCCTGAAACTCCACCACCTGGTGGACGACAAGATTCACGCGCGTGCCACCGGCCCCTACTCGCTCATCACGCAGCAGCCCCTGGGCGGCAAGGCCCGCACAGGCGGCCAGCGCTTCGGCGAGATGGAGGTCTGGGCCCTCGAGGCCTACGGCGCGGCGTACATCCTGCAGGAACTCCTCACCGTCAAGTCCGACGATGTGGAAGGCCGCACCAAGATCTACGAGAGCATGGTGAAGGGCACCAACACGCTGGAGGCGGGCATGCCCGTCGCGTTCGACGTGCTCTGCTCGGAACTCAAGGGCCTGGGCATGAACATCTCGTTCGGCAAGAAGAAACTCGAGGACGCGAGCATCCTCTGACCGTCCCCAGCGTTTCACGGGGCGTGCGGCCTGCGCAGCGCGCACGGCACGCCCGAAGAGTTTGGCTCTGGTTTGAACATCCCCCGGTCCGCTCACACGGGCCGCTCATCGCCGCGGAGGAACACGCATGGCCGCAGAAACCGTCTACGAGCGCATCAACGACTACGCCAGCGTCAAGGTCACGTTGGCCTCGCCCAACGACATCCGCTCGTGGTCGTACGGCGAGGTGAAGAAGCCCGAGACCATCAACTACCGCACCTACCGACCCGAGAAGGACGGCCTGTTCTGCGAGCGCATCTTCGGCCCGGAGCGCGACTACGAGTGCGCCTGCGGCAAGTATCGCGGCACCAAATACAAGGGCATCATCTGCGAGCGCTGCGGCGTGAAGGTGACCCACAGCCGCGTGAGGCGCAAGCGCTTCGGCCACATCAACCTGGCCTGCCCCTCCGTGCATATCTGGTTCTTCAAGGCCATCCCCAGCCGCCTGGGCAACCTGCTGAAGGTGAAGACCAGCGACATGGAAAAGGTGGTGTACTACCAGGACTACATCGTGGTCGATCCCGGCGACACCGACCTCAAAGAAAAGCAGATGCTCACCGAGGATGAGTACCGCGCCGCCGTGGAGAAGTACGGCAACGCCTTCCGCGCCATGATGGGCGCCGATGCCGTGCGTGAACTCATCGAGCGGCTGGACCTGGCCGCCACGGCCGAGCAGATCCGCAAGGACCTGCGCGAGACCAAGAGCAAGCAGAAGATCAAGGACTTCGCCAAGCGCCTCAAGATCGTGGAGCAACTGCGCAAGAGCGAGAACCAGGCCACCTGGCTCATCCAGGACGTGATCCCGGTCATCCCGCCCGACCTGCGCCCGCTGGTGCTGCTGGAGAGCGGCAACTTCGCCACCAGCGATCTCAACGACCTCTACCGCCGCATCATCAACCGCAACAACCGCCTGAAGAAGTTGATGGACCTCAACGCCCCCGAGGTCATCATCCGCAACGAGAAGCGCATGCTCCAGCAGGCCGTGGATGCGCTCTACGACAACAACCGCTGCCGCCGCCCGGTGCTGGGCAGCAGCAACCGTCCGCTCAAGTCCCTGACCGACATGATCAAGGGCAAGCAGGGCCGGTTCCGGGAGAACCTGTTCGGCAAGCGCGTGGACTACTCCGGCCGCAGCGTCATCGTGGTCGGGCCGGAACTCAAGCTCCACCAGTGCGGCCTGCCCAAGAAGATCGCCCTGGAGCTCTTCCAGCCCTTCATCATCCGGAG
>CAZNEU010000367.1:0-4665 GCA_964571915.1 uncultured Phycisphaeraceae bacterium | reverse complement strand
TGAAGAACTGGCCATAGGGGGCGATGGTAGAAGGCCAGTGGGCATGGGTTGCTCACGGGCCCAGGCGGCAACGGTCGATCTTTGACGTTGCGTATCCTTCGGTACCGCTGGTCCGCCAGCGTCGGAGTCGCTTGCATGTTGCACGTTCAACCCCCCCACCCCTCCCACGCCACCACGCTCGCGTTCATCCAGAACTTCGGCGTCATGGAGTGGGCCATCATCGCGGTGATCGCCCTGCTCATCTTCGGTCGCCGCCTGCCCGAGGTGGGCAAGAGCCTGGGCAAAGGCATCGTGGAGTTCAAGAAGGGCCTCAAGGGCATCGAGGACGACATCGACACGCAGGGCAAGGCGTCGGTCCAGCCGCCCAACGCCTGGCAGCAGGGTCAGACGCTCCCCCCTCCGCCCGCCAATCCGATGTCGCCGTCCATGGCGCCCCCTGCTTCCGCCGCGCCGCCGGTGCCGCAGGGCCAGCCGCACACGGTGAGCCGCGAGGATGGCTCGCACACCTGAAGGGCTTGGGGCTTGCAACGAGCGCCGGTATAATCCAATCGTGGCCGAGGTAGCTCAGTTGGTTAGAGCGGAGCATTCATAACGCTCAGGTCGGCGGTTCGAGTCCGCCCCCCGGCATTTGGAGAAGGGGACAGGGACCAGCGGACAGGTTCCAGCCGGATGGTTCGGGCATCATGCTGCCGCGAAGGGGGAGTGTGCCCACGGCGCGGCCGACGGCTGATGTCGCGTGCGTTTGATCCGGCCCTTCGCACGTGCATGTCCCGCGTGATACGCTCGGCACCATGTGGATGCCCAACGCCGCGTCTCTTCCTTCCACACCACCCGGCAGGTGGCACAACTTCAGTCCTTCCCCCGGCATGTGCCACAGGCTGGCCGTCCTCGGCCTGCCTGTGCGGTGTCAACGCGCGTGCGACACGGTCAAGGATCACCAGTTCAACCCGCTGTGAACTTTGGCGTTTGCCTTCCTCCGTGCCCTCTGTGTCTCTGTGGTGAATGTCTTTACCCCGCACCGGCATGCTCGCCGAGCCTCGCAAGCCGGTGGCACAGCACCTGTCCCCTATCCCCTCGCACCTGTCCCCTTCCCCTCCCCATTCACATCAAGGCTCGGGCGCGGCGGGGAGGGCGGGGGCTGCTGCTTGGCCCCGCTCTTGGCGGCCTGATACCCGGGGTGCTCGCGCCGGTCCTGGGCCGTCTCTTCCTGCGCGTTGCCCGCCGCGCGGCGAACGGCCTGCGCTGCGGAGAGGCCCTCGACGTTCAGATCGACTTCGTCGCCCCCACTTGTCCCGGGGCCGGCAACTTTCCCCACACCCTGCTTCTTGCGTCGCGCGGCATCCTGGGCGGCACGAGCAGCCCCCTTGTCAAGCCCCGACACGCCGGGCGGGATGGACGGGCCGAAGAAACTCACGATGGAGAGGATCGGCCGGACGGGCCGACCAGCGACACAAAACTCAAGCAGCAGGGCTCAAAGCAGCGGATATCACACGATGCAGCGGCTTCTCCGCCTTCATTTGCGATTTGCCCTTTGCCCTTTGCGATTTGAGCCTTTCTCCCCTCACGCCCCCAGAATGTTCACGCCGCAGTCCACGTAGATCGTCTCGCCCGTGACGCCCGAAGAGAGGTCGCTGGCGAGGTAGACGGCCGTGCGCCCCACCTCGCTCCCCTCCACGTTGCGGCGCAGCGGGGCCTTGGCCTCCACCACCTTGCTGATCTCGTCCGCCCCACCCACCGCCGACGACGCCAGCGTGCGCAGGTAGCCCCCGGAGATGATGTTGACGCGGATATTCTCCGGGCCGAGGTCGTTGGCGAGGTAGCGGGCCGTGCATTCCAGGGCGGCCTTGGCCACACCCATCACGTTGTAGCCGGGCACCACCTTCTCGCCGCCGTAATACGACATGGCCATCACACTCGCCCCGCCTGAGCGCGCCATGATGCCGCGGCAGCGGCGGGCCAGACCAAGCAGCGTGTACGCCGAGATGTCCAGCGCCTGCGCGTACGCGGCCCGCGGCGTGTCGATAAAGTTGCCCGGCGCGAGAAACGTGCGGTCGGCAAAGGCGATGGAGTGCACCAGCACGTGCAGCGTGTCGAAGCGTGCTTCGTATTTGGTGATGGCCGCGTCGATCTGCTCGTCGCTGGAGGCCTCCAGCGGCACCAGCCAGGGCGTCGGCAGGCCCAGAGCCTCCACGGCGCGGCGTGTGCGGTTCTCGTTCTTGTCGCCGGGCAGGTGCGTGAACGCGCACGTGGCCCCGTGGTCGATGAGCGACCGAGCGATGTGCCACGCGTAGGAACGCTCGTTGGCGATGCCGACAATGAGGGCCGTCCGTCCTTCAAGGAGTTTCATGGCCAGACGATAGCGGCGGGTGGTTGGCATCGCCAGCGGGCTCCCAAGGCATTGGACACAGAGACGCCGAGGCACAGAGCACAGAGCAAAGAAGGTCAACACGGAGATCACAGAGATACACAGAGATACACAGAGATCGCGGGTTCCTCCGTGCGTCTCCGTGGCCTCCGTGTTGAAATCCGGAATTGATCCCGGCTTCCTCTGTGTCTCTGTGCCTCTGTGTCCACCGTGTCTGCTTACGCTTGCCGCGTGCACACACCCGACCTCTCCCTGCCCGAACTCTTCGACCACCTCAACCGCCACGGCCTCGTCCAGCGACTCATGGACCTGGCCCGCGATGAAGACCTGGGCATCAACCCGGACGTGGGCGATGTGACCAGCAAGGCTGCCATCCTCGCCACCGCCCGCGGGACAGCCACCATCGCGGCCCGCGAAGAGGGCGTGGTCTGCGGCATGGTGCTGCTGCCCATGGTGCTGCACGCCTTCAAGGCCGATGCCGATGCCGAGCCGCTGGTGCGCGACGGCGACACGGTGAAGGCGGGCCAAACGATCGCGAAACTCTCCGGCAACCTGCGCGGCCTGCTCGCGGCCGAACGCACCATGCTCAACTTCCTCGGCCGCCTCTCGGGCGTGGCCACACGCACGCGGGCGATGGTGGAACTCGTCCGCGGCACGCCGGCGAAGGTGTTTGACACGCGCAAGACCACGCCGGGCATGCGCGTGCTGGAGAAGTACGCCGTGCGCTGCGGCGGCGGGCACTGCCACCGGATCGGCCTGTTTGATGCCGCGCTGGTGAAGGACAACCACCTGGCTGGCATCTCACCGCCGGACCTGCCCGCGTTCCTGCGCCGCACGCTGAAGCGAGCCGAGGACGCGGCGGACCGCGACGGTCTGGCCTTCTTCGAGGTGGAGGTGGACACGCTGGAGCAGTTGGACGCGATCCTCAAGGTCGGGGGTTGCGGCGTACACATCGTGCTGCTGGACAACATGAAACCCGACCAACTGCGCGAGGCGGTGCGGATGCGCACGACGGCCGGTGTACGGATGGAACTGGAGGCTTCCGGCGGCATCACGCGAGAGAACCTGCCCGAGATCGCGGCAACCGGCGTGGATCGCATCAGCCTGGGCACGCTCACGCACGGGGCGAGGTGGCTGGACTTCGGCGTGGACTTTGTGGGGTGAAGAGTGTACCACGGAGACACGGAGAACACGGAGGAAGACATGCAGCCCGACCGTCAGGGAGGGCTTCTCCTCAGGCGGGTGCGCAGAGGGCCGCAAAGGAAGCGGCGGAACGCGGGGCGTGGCTCGGCCCTGCCACCGAAATCGCCGCGTCGGCCGCTTGGGTGCGCCATCGGCCATTCTCGCTACACTCGCGGCGGCATTCGCCAGCCTCCGCACCATGAGTCTGCCCCCCCCACCCCGCCAGCCTGATCCCGATCCGAGTGCGATCGCGCGCTCGACGCTCGGCACCGGGCCAGCCGTGCCGGAGCCGGGCCCGGCCGGCCAGCAGCCGCTGACGGGCCTCACGCCAGCCTTCGCCGAAGGCCCCGCCATCGCCAGCGAGGGCGCTCCCGGCGACTCCATCGGCCCCTACAAACTCCTCAAGGTCATCGGCGTCGGCGGCTTCGGTCAGGTGTGGCTGGCCGAGCGGCGCGAGCCCATGGTGCAGCGCGTCGCCCTCAAGATCATCAAGGCGGGCATGGACACGCGGGCCGTGATCGCCCGCTTCGAGCAGGAGCGGCAGGCCCTGGCCGTGATGGACCACCCGCACGTGGCCAAGGTGTTTGACGCCGGTGCCACGCCCGCGGGCCGACCTTACTTCGTGATGGAGCACGTCCCCGGCGAGCCCATCACCGACTACGCCGACCGCCACAACCTCTCCGTGCGGGCGCGGCTGGAACTCTTCATCCCCGTCTGCGAGGCCATCCAGCACGCCCACCACAAGGGCATCATCCACCGCGACGTGAAACCCTCCAACATCCTCGTCGCCGTGCGCGACGGCAAACCCAGCCCCAAGATCATCGACTTCGGCGTGGCCAAGGCCATCAGCCACACGCTCACAGACAAATCCATCTTCACCGAGACCGGCCAACTCATCGGCACGCCCGAATACATGAGCCCCGAGCAGGCCGAGATGGGCGCCACCGACATCGACACGCGCACCGATGTCTACTCGCTGGGCGTGGTGCTCTACGAGCTGCTCACCGGCCTCCTGCCCTTCCACGCCAAGCAACTCCGCGGCCAGGGGTACAACGAGATCCAGCGGATCATCCGCGAGGTGGACCCGCCCAAGCCCAGCACGCGCCTGACCTCCCTTG
>CAZNEU010000366.1:0-6306 GCA_964571915.1 uncultured Phycisphaeraceae bacterium | reverse complement strand
GCCCGCCGCTGGCAGGCCGAGACGGTCTTCGGACGCATCATGGACCCGTTCGCCGACAAGATTCTGGTGATCGGGGCGCTCGTGTTCCTGGCCGGGCCGGATTTCTGGGTGCCGCTGCCGCGCCACCAGGGCTTCTCGGGTCCGGGCATCCAGGTCTCGGGCATCTACCCGTGGATGGTGGTGCTGATCGTGGGGCGCGAACTGCTGGTCACGAGCATCCGCGGCGTGCTGGAGTCTCAGGGCGTGCGTTTCGGCAGCGATTGGTCCGGCAAACTCAAGATGTTCTGCCAGAGCGTCTGCATCCCGACCGCCTTGGTGGGGATCGCCGTAACCAACGTGGTGCCGGTGATGGAGGCGACGGGCGAGCGCCAGCCCTGGGGCCGCTGGACGATTGACATCACGGTCTGGATCACCGTGGCGGTCACGGCCCTCTCGGGCGTGCCCTATGTGATCCGCTGCCTGCGGCTGGTGGCTCAGGCGCAGCGTGCGCGCCGGGGTGCGTGAATCGCGCAGGCAGCAGCCGGGTCAAGGCACCGCAGAATCGCCGAGCAAGAGCGGGCCTGCAAAGTACACCAGGCACGCGATCAAGGCGATGCTCACCAAGTTCAGCACCACTCCCGCGCGGGCCATCTGCCCGATGCGGTAATACCCGGATGAGAACGTGATCGCGCTGGGGGGTGTGCCCGCGGGCATCATGAACGCCGCGGACGCGGCCAGGGCGGTCGCCAGCAGCACGGTGGTCGGGTCGGCCTTGAGCGCGACCGCGGCCGAGCCCATGATGGGCAGGAGCGTGGCCGTGAGGGCCGTGTTGCTCACCAGTTCGCTCAGGAACACCACCAGGGCGCACACCACCAGCACCAGCACGAACGGGTGCAGGCCGCCCAGGCCCGCGACGGCCTGGCCGATGGTCTTGTCCAGGCCTGTGGAGGAGATCGCGCTGGCGAGTGCCAGCCCGCCGCCGAAGAGCAGCAGCGTGCCATAGGACAGTCGCTTGCAATCCCGCCAGTCCAGCGCGAACACCTGCCTCTTCACGTCCACCGGGATCACGAACAGCAGCAGGCCCGCCGTCATCGCCACGACCGAATCGTTGAGCAGTTCCTGCACCGTGCCGTCCGGGCGCGTGCGCACCAGGCCAAGCAGGTGCGAGAGCGGCTTGGAAAACAGCCACCCCGCCACCGCCAGCACGAACACGCACAGCGTGGCCCACTCGCCGCGCGAGACCGGACCCAGGGCGCGCATCTCGGCCCGCAGGCCGTCGGTGTCGTGGTCATCGTGCCGGTTGGAGACGGGGTACATCACGCTCGCCAGCAGCCACCACGCGAACACCAGCAGCAGCGCGGCCAGCGGGGCGCACACCATCATCCACGGGCCGAAGCCGATGTGGCGGTCGTACTCGCGTTCAAGAAACCCCCGCAGCAGCACGTTGGGCGCGGTGCCGATGGGCGTGGCCAGCCCGCCGATTGTCGCCGCCCACGCGATGCCGATGGTCGCGGCCACGCCGAAGTTCCGCACACTGATCGGCGCACCGGGGTCGATGGGTGTTTCCGCCCCGCCGCCGCTCTCACGTCGCGCAACCAGGCCGCAGACGGAGAGGGCAATCGGGAGCATCATGGCCGCCGCCGCGGCGTTGGAGATCCACATGCTGATGAAGGCCGTGGCGAGCATCAACCCGCCCACCAGCCGGCGCGGGTTGCTGCCCACCAGCAGCGTGATCGACAGCGCCACGCGCCGGTGCAGGTTCCACCGCTCCATCGCCAACTGAATCAGAAAGCCGCCCAGGAACAGAAACACGATCTCGTCGCCGTACGACCGGCCCACCTCGGCGATGGACGACACCTTGAGCAGCGGCAGCACCACCAGCGGGAGCATCGCCGTCGCCGCGAGCGGAATGGCCTCCGTCAGCCACCACCCCGCCATCAGCGCCGCCAGCGCGGCCACCGCCACGCCCGAATCGCTCAGCCCCGCCACGTTGGGGCCGCCAGTGCCCTGCGGGCCGAAGCGATCAAGCCAGATGTAGACCCCCGCGGCCAGCACCGGCGCGGCAAGCAGACCGACGAGCCGCAGGCGTGAGGGTGAAGGGGAGGGTTCGTCGGCCATGGGGGGCAAGTGCTCGTGCGGTGCCGGGCCGATCAGTGTAACGATGAACCTGCCCACCGTACGTGGGCAGGTTCACAAGGCCCCCGTCAGCCAGAGCCTAGAACCGCATGTGGGCGGGCTTGTCGCTCGGCGGCCGCGCCCCGATGATCGCCCGCGCCAGCACCACATCATTGGGCAGCGTGATCTTGATGTTGCGTGCATCCCCCCGCACCATCACCACCCGCTCACCCAACCGCTCCACCAACTGCGCATCGTCCGTGCCGCTCAAGTCCTTCTGCGCATACGCGCGCACCAGCAGAGTCCGTGCAAACACCTGCGGCGTCTGCGCCGCCACCAGCGCCGCCCGGTCCACCGTCGCTTCCACCACGCGCACGCCCCCCTTCTTCACCGCATCCGCACCGAGAATGGCCGCCAGCGGGTCGATCTCCGTCTCCGGCAGGTCATCCGCCGCCACGCGCTTGAGCGTGTCGGGCACGCTCACCGCGGGAATCACCGCCGCGTGCTTCGCCGCGGCCTCAAACACACGATCAATCAGGTCCGGCGGCGTACACGGCCGTGCCCCGTCATGCACGGCCACGTGCGTGCATGCCTCCGGCACCAGCGCCAGGGCATTGTGGATCGTCTCCCACCGGTGCGTCTTCCCGCCCTCGCACAGTTTGCACCCCAGCATGGCGAGTTTGTCGGCGTAGCGGAGTCTGAACTCCTCCATCCCCGGCGCGTCCGCAGGCCCCGCCACGATGATCGTGCTCACCTCCGGCCGCTGGTTGAACAACTCGATCGTTCGTTGCAGCACCGGCCGCCCGCCCAGATCTTCATCCAGTTTCGAGCGCGCCATGCTCACGCCCTGCTCGCGCGCTGCCGCCTCCGAAAAGCGTCTCGATTGGCCCGCCGCGGCGATGATGACAGCCACATTCATCCCCAACCCTACCCTGCCCGCGATGCCCGCGTCCACGCCCACACCCCCCGCACCGCCGTCGCGCGAGCCCATCGTGGGTATCGACCTGGGCACGACCTACAGCCTTGTGGCCATCGCCCACTGGCCGCCGGGTGCCCCCGCGTCGCAAGCCGCGCCGCGAATCATTTCCGATGCGCAGGGCCGCCCGCTCTTGCCCAGTGTGGTCCGGTTCATCGAGACCGATGAGCGAGACGCGGCACACGCCCGCGGCACCGCGTCGCCCGTGGTGGTTGGCTACGACGCCAAGGACCACGCCCTCGAGCACCCGCGCACCACCATCCACTCCGCCAAGCGCCTCATGGGCCGCTCGCGCGCGGATGCCGGGCCTGACATCGCGTTTCTCCCGTACGAGGTGGCGGAGGGCGAAGGCGGCACCGCACGCGTGCGTCTCCCATCCGGGCGACTCATCTCCCCGCAAGAGGTCGCGGCGCACATCCTGCGAACGCTCGCCGATCAGGCTTCCCGCGCGCTCGGCGTGCCCGTGAAAAAAGCCGTCATCACCGTGCCCGCCTATTTCGACGATGCCCAGCGCCAGGCCACGCGCGACGCCGCACGCCTCGCCGGGCTCGAAGCCGTCCGCATCGTGAACGAACCCACCGCCGCGGCACTCGCCTACGGCCTGGGCACGCGCAACCCCGGCAGCGCATCGGGCGAAGCCAACCCGCCCAAGCACATCGTCATCTACGACTTCGGCGGCGGCACCTTCGATGTCTCGGTGCTCCGCATCACGCCCGGAACGAACCCCGACCGTGTCGTAGACCCGCCGTGGCGGGAGGGAGGGGCGAAGAAGTCGACGGACCGCCCCGGCGTGAGTCCCCTCCCTGACGGTCGGGGTTCGTCCACGGCCTCCGATTTCTTCCAGGTCCTCTCCACCGCCGGCGACACCCACCTGGGCGGAGACGACATCGACCGCCTGTTGCACGACCTCTTCCTGCGTGAGATGGCCGCGCAGTTCGGCATGGGCCCTTCGCCCTCACTCGAGCCCGCGGCCCGCGTCGCCCTCGCCCGCTTCGCCGAGCAGGCCAAGGTCCGCCTCTCGGCGCACCACGAGGCCCGCGTCAGCATCGACATCGGTGCCGCCCGTGTCTACACACGCACCCTCACGCGCCCCGAGTTTGAGTCGCTCATCGCCCCGCTCATCGATCGCACGCTCGCGGCGTGCGCGCGTGCCCTGCGCGATGCCCGCCGCGAACTCGCCGGCGCGCCCCTCGATGCGGTCGTCCTCGTCGGCGGTTCCACACGCATCCCGCTCGTGCGCCAGCGCGTGGCAGAGTTCTTCAAGATCGAGCCTTACACCGCCCTCGACCCCGACCAGGTCGTGGCCCTCGGCGCGGCGGTCCAGGCCTCGATCCTCGCCGGTGCCACCACCAACGCCCTCCTCCTCGACGTCATCCCCCTCTCGCTGGGCGTGGAAACCGTCGGCGGCGCTCTCGCCAAACTCATCATGCGCAACGCCGCCATCCCCGCCCGCGCCACCGAGCGCTTCTCCACCAGCATCGACAACCAGACCTCCATCAAACTCCACGTGCTGCCAGGCGAGCGCGAGATGGCCGCGGATTGCCGCAGTTTGGGCCTCTTTCATCTCTCCGGCATCCCGCCCATGCCCGCGGGCATCCCCAAGGTGGTGGTGGAGTTCGCCGTCGATGCCAACGGTGTGCTCGCCGTCTCCGCCGTGGAAGAACGCTCGGGCAAGCGTGCCTCCATCCAGGTGGTGCCCCACCACGGCCTCTCGCGCGATGAGGTGGACCGCCTCGAACGCGAGAGTTTCGCCCACGCCAAAGACGACATGACCCGCCACCGCATCGTGGACCTCATTGCCAACAGCAGGCTCGACCTGCACTGGATCACGCGCCAACTCGAACGCCTCGATGCCGTGCTTCCGGTGGGGCGGACGTCCCGTCCGCCCACAAGCCCGGCGGGCGACACTTCCAACTCCCCGACGCTTCCGCCTGCGGACCGCGCCTCCCTCCAATCTGCCATCACCACGCTCAACACCCTCATCGCCCGGGCCGAGGCCGACTGGCGCAGCGTCGATCCCAACGCCTTCCACGCCGCCAAGCACGCGCTCGACGGGGCCAGCATCCGCCTGCACGAAATCTCGATCGCCGCATCCCTGCGAACCGACCTCGCGTCGTAGCACGGTCGCTCACGCCTCCATCATCTCCCACGCAAACCCCTCGGGCATCACCCCCGGCCGTTCGTTCAGCCACCCCACCAGCCACTCAAACGCCTCCACCAGCCGCGGCCCGGGCCTGCTGAAATACTGGTTCCCATCCACAATCGCCACACGCCCACTTCGCACCGCGGGCAACTCTCGCCACCACGGCTTCTCGCGTAGCGCCTCCGCCTCTCGGCGCGCCTGTGCCAGGCTCAGCCCGCACGGGGCAATGATGATTCGCTCCGGCCTGCTCGCCGCCAGCACCCCCGGCGGCACCACCACGCTTCTTTCCGCGATCCGCAGCGTCGTGCCGATCGGCCCCGCCGCCGCGCCCGCCGTGCGCAGGGGCCTCGTCGCGTTCAGCGGGCACCTGCCCCCCGCCCGTTCGATCATCTGCGGCACCCAATGCCCGCCCACAAACAGCGGGTCGGTCCACTCCAGAAACGCCACGTTCGGCCCGTCCGCAAACGCGTTCACAAAGTCGCACGCGGCATACACCCGCTCCCGCAACCGCACCACCACCTCCGCGGCTCTCCGCCCCATCGCGCCGTCGCCGCCGTCCACGGCCGCGCCGATGGTGAGAAGGTCGTCCAGCACCGCCTCGAACGTGAGGGGGTTCAGGCTCAGCACGCGCGCCCGCTTGGCCAGCCCCGCCGCCACGCGCTCCACGGCCCGCAGGTCAATGGAGCACACACTGCACAGGTCCTGCGTCAAGATCACATCCGGGCGCAGTTCGGCCAGCAGCCCCTCATCCAGCGTGTAGAGCGATGCCCCGCCCTGGCCGCCGTCGCCCAGCGCACTGCGCACGTCCCGATCCGCCTGCCCCGAGTTCGCAAACCGTGTTCGCGCTCTGGTCAGCACCGGCCGATCCGCGATGGTGGGAGGGAAGTCGCACTCATGACTCCTGCCCACCAGCAACCCCTCTCCCCCAACGGCGCACAAGGCCTCCGTGGCCGACGGCAGAAGGCTGACAACACGGGGTGAACCTGGCGCGGCGGGCATGTGCAGTGCGGCGGAATGCCGGCCGGGACGGTATACCGTTGGCGGCTTCGGAAAGGAGTCCGGACATGGCGTTCTTCGGCGGCACGGCGGCTTC
>CAZNEU010000365.1:0-8801 GCA_964571915.1 uncultured Phycisphaeraceae bacterium | reverse complement strand
TCCGCAGCAACTCGTACGAGCAGACCGTGAACTTCTCTGCGATCTTGTCCATCAGCGCCACGCACCGGCTCTGGCCGAAACTCCCCGGCACCACGCCCTCTTTCAACTCGAAACGCGCGCGGTAGTAGTCCACGCATTCGGTGTACACGCTGCCGGTGGGCCACACCTGCGTGCCGCGGTTGGAGATGAGCGTGAGGCGGAAGGGCGTGTCGGTGCAGGCCCGCGCCATCTCGTCGGCCACGGCGAGAGGGGCCAGCACCGTGTCGAGATAAATATCGCACCCCATCACCTGATGCACCACGTTCGTGAACGTGTGGATCATCTCCTGGTGCGCCGGCTTCTGCGATGCCGGCCGCGCGGCCATGCCCTCACCCTCGGGCACCACGCACCCGGCGGACTTTTTCGGCTTCTGGCCCAGCCGCTCGCCGATCTGCCGCGCGTACTCCCTCGTCCCCAGGATGGGCTGCGCCGCGTCGCCGAAGTCGCCCGTGCGCACGCCGCTCTCCAGGGCGCACAGCAGCGCGTTCTCAATGATCGCCGCGTGCCGCGCCAGGCCGATGTGCCGGAGCATCATCAGGCCGCTCAGGATCAGCGCCGTGGGGTTCGCCTTGTTCTGCCCGGTGATGTCGGGCGCGGTGCCGTGTACGGCCTCGAAGATGGAGATGTGCCGCCCGATGTTGGCGCTGGGCGCAAAGCCCAGCCCCCCCACCAGCCCCGCCGCCAGGTCGCTCACGATGTCGCCCTGCAGGTTGGGCAGCACGATCATCTGATACTGCTGCGGGCGCATCACCAGGTTCATGCACAAGGCATCCACGATCACGTCGGCGTTCTCGATCTCCGGGAAGTCCTTCGCGGCCGCTTTGAAGCGGTCCAGAAACAGCCCGTCGGTCATCTTCATGATGTTGGCCTTGTGGCCGCAGTGCACCTTCTTCAGGCCCTGCGTGCGGGCGGTCTGGAAGGCGAAGCGGCTCACCAGTTCGCTGCCCGGCGCGCTGATAAGCCTCTTGCACTGGATCATGTCGTTGGAGAGGCGGTGCTCCACGCCGCCGTAGGTGTCCTCGATGTTCTCACGCACGATGTGGAAGTTCACGTTGATGCCCGCGCGCGTGTAGATCGTCTCCACGCCCGGCAACGTCTGGAAGTGGCGCAGGTTCGCGAAGGCGTTCCACATCTTGCGGGCCGTCACGTTGATCGACTTGCCGCCGCCGCCCGAGGGCGTGGCCATGGGGCCCTTGAAGAGCAGGCCGCACGCCTCGGTGGTGCTGATGGCCGCGCCGGTCATGCCGCGAGACTCGCCCTTGTCGAAGACGGCCCGGCCCATTTCCACGGGCTCGAAACTCACGCCAGCCCCCATCACGCCCGCGGCCTTGAACAACTCCAGCGTGGCCGCCATGATCTCCGGCCCGATGCCGTCGCCGGGTGCGAGCGCGATGCGAACAGAACTGGCCATGTCGGGCGACTCCATCGAAGGGGCGGGGTCTGGGCGGAAAAACCAAGGGCAGCAAGCGTATCGGCCGCTCTGGCCGCCCGCCCGCGCCCAGCCACCTGCGCCCGCATTCTCGCGCGATTATCGGCCGCTGGCGGCGCTCCTGAGCGCATCCAGCATGGCTCGCACCTGCCCGCTGGCGGAACGGTGGGTGGCGATGAAGTCTCTGGCCGACCCCCGCAGTGCCGCGGCGCGGGGCGCGTCTCTCGCTACTGCCGCAATCGTCTCCGCGGCCGCCAGGGGCGCGGCCAGCGTGCCCACCGGGATGAACGCGCAGGTGCTCCCGTCCACGAACGAGTCCACAAGGTGGTCCGGCGGGGCGAACACCAGCGTGCCGCGGGCCATCGCTTCAAGCACGATGCTGCGGTACACGCCGTCGGCCTGGGCCACCAGCATCGCATCGGCGTGCAGCACCGCCTCGCGCCGGCCCTCCACATCCGCGATGAGCGAAACCCGGCCCGCCAGCGCGGGGAAGGCCTCGACCGTGCGCCACAGGCCCGTGCGCTCCGCCACATCGGCATCCGCCAGCACCATCAGGCCCGGCGCGAGCGCGGCAAGGTGCGCCAGCGTCTGCACGCCCCCGCGCACGGCCTCGGGCTCCTGCACCGAAGCAATGAGCACCACCGAGAGCGACGCGGCCGGATCAATGGCCGTTCGCTGGGCATCGGCCGGGTGCGCGCCCCAAGGCACCAGGCGCACGCTGGTCGCCGGCACCACGCGGGCCAGTTCAACCACCAGGCCCGGATCGGGCGCGATGAATGTGGGTGCGTGCGCGGCTCGCACACTCTGCCGATTCCCCTTCGCCGCGGCGAACGCGCCCGCCGCCGCGCGGAGCAGTGCGGGCGAAGCCACTTCAAGCACAAGCCTCGCACCGATCCGACGGGCCACGAGCGTGGCCAGGTTCCACGCCTCGGCACCCAGCGCCAGCACCACGTCCGCGATTGGCCCATCCGCATCGGCGGGCGCGGCACGCTGAAGGTCGTTGAGCAGCGCCGTGGCACGCAGACCCAGCGTCCAGGGCAGGCCGCGGTCGTGATAACTCACGCCGGTGGAGTAGACCGCCGCGGCCTCGCGCATCACCAGTTCCTGGCACGAACGCGGTGAGGCCTGGAGCACGCGCACACCCTCATCCGCAAGGCCGATCTCCAGACGCTGGAGCATCGGCCACTCGCGCCGGACAAAGTCGGCATCGGCAAGGATGAGCACGCGCACTGGGAAGGGGTATAGCGATGGGGCACATGGCCCGCACAGGACGGCCAAGCGCGGGTGCGCGAGGCGGGCACAGTTCTATGTGCATGGCCGGTGGAGAAGGCCAAAGGTAAGGGTTTTTCATGTGTTCACGCGGTTCTTCGTGCAGGGCCAGGCCCAAAGTCATCGACCATAAAATACTGTAACACAAGCACTTATGACCACGCACGGACATCAGCAGGAAGCGAAGGGGGTGCTCGATGAGAGGCGGCAGGGCCGTGCCGCGTGAAAAGCCCGTTGTTGAGAACGTTGTGCATATTCACGCGCCTATGAGGGTTCGCGAAGCCACCCGCGGCGCGTCCGCGAGCGTGCCCGCAACGGCGTGCGAGGGCCTTGCCCAGACGCCAACCCAGTGCGCGGGCGCGGCCTCCAGCAGCGCGTAGACGCGTGCTGATACGGACGAAGGCTCGCACGCCGGGTGCGGGTGCGGCCACCACGGCTGAGCCGCGCCGTGGCGTTCGGGCGTGCCGAGCGTGTCGGCGATGGTGCGCAGACGCTCGGGCACGGGGCCATGCATCGCCGGGGCACAGGCGAGCAGGGCGCGTGTGTAGGGGTGGAGCGGATGGTCGAGCAGGTCGGCCGTGCGGGCGTATTCCACCACGCGCCCGGCGTACATGACGCAGACCACATCGGCGTGCCGGGCGACCACGCTGAGCGAGTGCGTGATGAGCATGACGGCCATGCCGCGCTCGCGGCCGAGCGCAGAGAGAAGATCGAGCACCTGCTTCTGCACCGTCACGTCGAGCGCGGTCGTGGGCTCGTCGGCCAGCAGGAGCAGAGGTTCGCAGGCGAGGGCCATGGCGATCATCACGCGCTGGCGCATGCCGCCGGAGAACTCGTGCGGGTAGGCGGTGAAGCGCGCGTCGGCATCGCGGATGCCGACGGCGAGCAAGGCCTGGATCGCACGGGCCTGCGCCTCTCGCACCCCGACGTGCTGGTGCAGTTGCACCGCCTCCACGATCTGCTCGCCCACGGTGTAGACGGGATTGAGGGCGGTCATGGGCTCCTGAAAGACCATGGCGATCTCGTTGCCGCGCACCCGGCGGAGGTCGGCGGCACTGAGCGTGAGGAGGTCGCGTGTGCGGCCGTCTCGCCCCGTGAACAGGATGCTGCCGCGCTCGATGCGGCCGGGCGGGCAGGGCACGAGGCCGAGCGTGGCGAGGGCAGTGGCGGACTTGCCGCTGCCGGATTCGC
Source organism: uncultured Phycisphaeraceae bacterium (assembly GCA_964571915.1). Taxonomy (GTDB): domain Bacteria; phylum Planctomycetota; class Phycisphaerae; order Phycisphaerales; family UBA1924; genus JAEUIX01. The sequence continues at coordinate 4,873 of CAZNEU010000365.1, read as the reverse complement.
CGACGAGGGCGAGCGTCTGGCCGGGGTAGATGGAAAGGGAGACACCGGCGAGAGCCTGGACGGGTTCGCGGCCACCAGCGTCTCCGGCGCGGCTCGCAAAGGAGACGGCCAGGTCGCGGATTTCGAGGAGGGGTTGCGGCCCGGCGGTCACAGGCCCAGCCTTGCGCGCTTGGCCTGCCACTCCGCCTGCTCGCGCTGGTTGTCGGTGGCGAGGGTGGCGGAGCGGGCTTGCAGGGCCTCGATCTCCAGGCGCGTGAGGTGGAGGGCCTCGATCTCGTAGTCTCGCCAGGCTTCGAGCGTGATGGGGACGATGGGAGCAAGAAGATCGTGCATGGCGGTGGCGTAGACGCGGATTTCTTCCTGCGCGTGGGCATCCATCCGCAGACTGAGGAAGCGGAGGATGTTGTGCAGGTCGCACTTCCAGTACCACTGGGTGTAGAGACTCACGGGCAGGCCGATGCGGGCCATCTCGCGGCTCACGCCCTGCTCGGTGAGGCTCAGGTAGCGCTGGTGCAGGCCTTCTGAATCTTCGAGGAAACGCATGAACTCTTCGGCGGTGCGGGCCTCGCGTGCGAGCGTGTTATCAGCGGCCTCGCCACTCCCGCCAGCGTGCGGGCGCGCGGTGAAGAGATCATCGCCACCCTGCCGGTTGCCGCGGGATTGCTTGCGGACTTCTTCGATTCCGGGGCGGTAAAACTGATCGGGGAGGATGGAGTAGCGGCCGGAGTATTCGTTGACGCTGGCGGTGCGGTGGCGGATCCACTGGCGGGCGATGAAGATGGGCATGGCGATGTGGAACTTGAACTCGACCATCTCGAAGGGGGTGGTGTGGCGGTGGCGGAGGAGGTAGCGGATGAGGCCGCGGTCTTCGTTCACCTTCTTGGTGCCTGCGCCGTAACTGACCCGCGCGGCCTGGACGATGGCGCTGTCAGCGGTCTGGCCGGAGGGCACCAGCCGCGGCATGGCGTCGATCAGGGCGACAAAGCCGTGGTCGTAGCAGCGGATCTCGCGGCGGGCATCGCCGCCGAGCACATCCACCCACTCTGCGGGTGCGCCGTCGGAAGCGGCCAGAGGCGCGCGGGTCATGGGCTGCGTGTGCGGGCGCAGGGGTGCGTGCGGCTGCACGTTCACCGGCACCGGACCCGTTCGCGCGGCGGTCTCGCTCATGGGGGCAATATAGCCGGGGACACGATCATTCGGGCAGAGCCCCGAATGATCGTGGCACAGATGCACACATGGTGTTACTCGAGCCGCTTCTGCTTCGACGGCGGCCAGATGACCCAGTCGCCGTCGATATCCGCGCCCGCATGGCCCACGCCCGCCTTCACCCGCGCGGCAGCGTCGGCAGCCGAGAGCCACCGCCAAGCCGGATCCCGCGAATCCGGAGCCACCGGCGGCACGCCATCATCGTCCTTGCGATCCACGCCGATCGAATACAGCACCGGCGTGCCATCGATCAACCGGTACTTGATCGGGTGGCCGTCGAACGGGTCAACCGGCACCCTGGGCAGCAGCATCGAGCCCACATCCGCCAGCGCGCCCGGGTAAGACCCGGTTCTGCGCTTGTGCAGTTCCAGCGCGATCACCGCGCAGGCCGCGTCGCGCTCGAAAGCCGCACGCTCCATTTTCCAGCCGGCGGTCGTGAGCGCGGGCAGCAGGATGTGTACCGGCAGGTACCTCTCCCGCCAGAGCGGATCCGGCTGCTGCACAGGCGAAAAACGGTCGGGCATCTCGTTGCCGCGCAGCCAGGGGGGTGTCGCCAGCCAGGCACGCACTGCGTTCACCTGCGCGGCGTACTCGCGCCTCTGGCTGGCCCGATCGGCCATGGCCACCATCGCCACCGGCCCGAGAGCGGTGCTCGCCCCGCTCTCGTCGCCCTGTTGCGAGCCGCCACCCTGGAGGGTTTCCAGCAACTTCACCCCCCCCGGCGTGAGCCGCCCGTTGCCGCGCCCGTCGTCGGTGAAAGCCCGCTGCAGAATATCATCGCAAAATGCCTGCTCACTCGCCAGCGCCAGCTCGAAGGGGCCACCCCCGTTGAACGTGCCGAACGCGTGCGACAGCCGCACCAGGTCGCTGTCGCGGATTACACTCGGATGCGCCTCGATAATCGTTCCCAACGTGCCCGCGGCTGATTCCATCAGGGCCACGCTCACCAAGTCGGTGATGAGGCAGGGAAACTCCCTGGTGTGGTGTGCGATGCGCAGCATCGCCAGCACACTCTCGGCGGCGCGATGCCCGTCGCCTTCGCGTGCCGCCAACACACCGTCGTGGGCGAGCAATCGCACCATTCGACGCGTCTGCCCCAGGTACGGCAGGAGCACCGAGACGAGCATGGGGTTTTCTTCCTGCACACCCGGGGTCGCGGGCGGCTGGAAGTTCGCGTTGGTGGCCCGGTCGAATTCGTTGTCGGTGATGGTGCCGGCCACATAGCCCATGGCGGGAAGCAACGAGGCCGCGCGGATGCGGTCGAGGTGGGGCCGGATGGAGCGGATGAACGCGGCCCGCTCGGTGGCGGTGGAGGTGAAGCGGGCATCGCCGGCGCTCTCGGGCGATGGATCAAGGCCGTCGAGGTTCAGGGCATCCTCCACGGTGCCAGCGGGTCCCAGGGCCATGAGGGCGGCCCGGTATTGCGGCCAGGCGCGATCGGCGAGCGGCGTGGCCTCGATGCGGGCGTTGAGCGCCTGGAGATAGTTGCGGGCGATGGTGGGCGAGCCGCTCCAGAATCTCGCGGCGAGCACGGCATAGAGCAGGACGAGGGTGCAGAAGCCCACGAGCACGCAGCGCACGGAGAGCATGGCCGCCTGCCAGGCCAAGGGTCGGTTGCGGCGTTTGGCACGCAGCATGAGGGCCGCGGCACGGCGCGGGTCGCCGAAGGATGCGGCGAGTTGATCGGGCGTGCGGCCGGCCTCGAGGCCGTCAAGAAAGTGGCCGGAGAGTTCACGGGCGATCTCGGTGCGTTCGCCCTTCCAGAAGCCGCGGCGGCTGGCGACGGCGCGCACGAGGGCGGCGAGCGGGGCGGGGAGTTGCGCGTTGCGTGTGATTTCGGCGGTCATGCGGCACCGCCCATGGTCGCCCCCGGCGCGCCGAGCGAGAGGATGCCCAGGCCGTTCATGGCGCCCGCGAGGGCCTCCCACTGCTTGAGGTCTGCGGCGAGGCGTTTCTTGCCCTTGTCGGTGAGTTTGTAGTATTTGCGCTGCCGGCCGGAGTCGGCGGTTTCCCAGTAGGCCGCGACGAGTTTCTTGGCCTCCATGTTGTAGAGCATGGGGTAGAGGGTGCTCTGGCCCATGTCGAGCACGCCCGCGGACTTGGTCGCGAGGGATTGGACGAGTTCGTAGCCGTACATGGGCCCGCGGCTGAGGAGTTTCATGACGGCGATGGGGCCTGCGCCCCGCATGAGTTCACGTTCGATCCGCATAAGGCACCTCGTGGGTTGGTGGGCTGCCGGGGTGCCGCACACTGTGGCTTACAGAGCATACGCACCAGAGCATGGGGCGGTTGCTTGCGGGTGCGGGTTTTCTTGCGAGGCCGGGGGGATGCCGCCGCGGATTCCCGTGCCGCGGCGCGGCACAGGGAAGAGGGCAGGGGGAGCCGAGTCCGTGGGGGCGGCTGCGCCGCGAAGAACAAACCAGGCACGGGGCGGATGATGGTGGCACGTCTCACCCTGCTCGGTTGAAAGCCATGCGATGCACCGGGCGTGGTTCATGCACCCCTGCCGGGGTGCAATGGCAATGGGGCGGTTACCGGGGGTTTCGTCGCCGAGCCTCCTCTACCCCCGGCTATTGACTTTCAGCCCTGCGGGCTGGAAGGCATGGATTTCAACAGAGCGACCTGACCCCTCACTCGTGCCTGCTGCGAGTTCGATGCAGCATCGGGTGCCGCGCGTTACCATGGCCGAACCGCATGACCGCGCAGCACACCAACACGCCCGCAGAGGCCCACGCCAACACCGCCGCGGCTGAGCCGGGGCTGCGCGTGGCTGCATTCTCGCCGCGGAGCGTGCTGGGTGGAGTGCTGCCCGACGGCGAGACGGTGATTCTGGCGCTCAAGCCCAGTGTGTGGTTTGTGCTGCTGAGCCGGTTGGGGTGGCTGGTAGCGATCGTGGCGGCGGGGGTGGTGTGGAACCTGCTGTCGGACTATGGGTCGATCACGCTGCCGCGCTCGACGATTTTTTCGGTAACGGCGGCGGCGCTGGCGGCGGTGCTGGGGTGGCGGGCGCTGGATTGGCAACTGCGGGTGTATGTGCTGACGGACCGGCGGATTCTGCGTGTGTCGGGCGTGCTGCGGCAGACGGCGATCGAGGTGCCGCTGGCGCGCGTGCAGAGCGTGGTGCTGGTCAAGAGCATCCGCGAGCGGCTGGTGGGGCTGGGGAGCGTGGGCGTGTCGAGCGCGGGGTCGGACGGGGTGGAGGTGGGGTGGTACATGATCCGCGACCCGGAGGAGGCGCTGGCGACGGTTCGCAAGGCGATCGACCGGTACGGGCGCGGCGGGGGCGGCGGGGTGAGCGGATGAGTGGTGCCGCGAAGATACCGGTGCTCGGGATCATGGGGGGCATCGGCTCGGGCAAGAGCGAGGTGGCGCGTCTGCTGGCGTCGCTGGGGTGCGTGGTGGCCGATTCGGACGCGCACGCACGCGAGATTCTGCTGCGCCCGCAGGTGCGCGATCAACTCGCAGCGTGGTGGGGCAAGGGCGTGCTGAACGCGGCGGGCGAGATTGACCGCACGGCGGTGGGGCGGATCGTGTTTGCGGACGCGGCCCAGCGCACCCGGCTGGAGGCGCTGGTGCATCCGCTGATTCACGAAGTGCGCGAAAGAATGTTTGATGCCGCGCGGGCGGCGGGGGCGCGGGCGCTGGTGATCGACGCCCCGCTGCTGAT
>CAZNEU010000364.1:0-6414 GCA_964571915.1 uncultured Phycisphaeraceae bacterium | reverse complement strand
GATGATGATCTCATCGCCGGGGCCGAGCACGGCGAGGTAGGCCAGCGCGAGCGCCGAGGCGGTGCCGGTAGTGATGAACATGCCGGTGGCGCTGCCTTCGTTCATGCCCGGAGCGCGCACGTGCCAGCCGAGTTCGGCGTGCAGGCGGCGGGCGATGGCGATCTGCAGGGCATCAAGGCCGGGGTTGGCGGTGTAGCCGTTGCGGTTGCTCTTGCCGTCGGGCACGGAGTTGATGGCATCGCAGGCGGCCTTTTTGATGGCCGCGGGGACATCGAAATCGGGCTGACCGATGGAGAGGTCGATCTTGTCGGGCATTTTCTTGCCGAGTTCAACGACGCGGCGGATGCCGGAGGCATCCACGCTGCGTGCGCGGTCGCTGATGAGGCGGGCGATGTCCATAGGCGGGGAGGGTAGGGGGAGGCGCCGGTGCGCGCAGCGAGAGGCAGAGCCCTCCCTGACGGTCGGGCTGCATGTTGGTCGGGCTGCATGTTGGTGGGGTGGCAACTAAAAACTCAGTTTGAGTTGCACCACCACCGTGTCTCGCTTCACGTCGCCGGAGATGTTCTGCTGCTCGAACGTGCCGCGCATGAGTTGGTAGCCGACGGAGAGTTCGGCGGAGTTTGAGAGTCTCCAGCGGGCATCGACGGTGAGGTCGGCGAGGCCTTCAGGGTTGGTGGCGCTGGCGACGGCCGCGCCCACGATGCTGAGGCGGCGGACGACGTCCCACCGCAGGCTGGCGCCGACGATGGGCTCGGGCTCGATGTTGAGGGGGACAACCTCGGGCGTGTACGCGGGCAGGTAGTCCATGGTGGTGGCACGCACGCCGCCGAGCAGGTCGAGCGTGAGCGGCCCGACGCGCGCGGCTTCGAGGTGCAGGCGGGCTTCGAGCACATCCACACCGCCGGCCGGGCCGCGTTGGCCGGCCTGCGGGCTGCGAACCTGGATGCGGCCCAGCGTGGCATCGCCCAGCGTGTCGAAACTGGTGTAGACACCTTCGAGGCGCAGGCCGCGTGCGAGGTCGATGGTGCCGGCGCGGCGGAGTTCGAGGTTGATGGGCTGGCCGACGCGGGCCGGGAGCGAGCGCGGCAGGTCGATGGACTGGTAGAGATCAGCGCGCGACGGGAGGTTGAGGCCGTCGCCATCCGGGTGAGGCCGCGGGGGGGTGAGGAAGTTGGGCGGCTCGTCGAGGGCTTCGGCAAGAGGCGCGGAGAAGACCAGGGGTTTGACGGGCGGCAGGACCAGCGACGGGGCGGGCTCGCCGGGCGCGGCGACGGGTGGCGCAGGGACAGGCGGGGGCGCGGCTTGGCCCCCCACCGCCATCGCAACCACCATGAGGCCCAGCCATAGCATCGCCATGCATACGCCTTTGCGACGGGGCGGGTTTCGCCCCGTGCGGGCAGGCCATTGAACACTCGCCCGCCGGTTTCGCCCGCACACACTACCCGCTCCGGTTCGGCCCGTGGGAGAATCTTCATGGCCATGCGGTTTCCTATGCGTCTGTCCGTGGCCACGTTGGGCGTGATGTTGGGGGGGGTGGCGCTGGCTGCGGGGTGCGCCGGCACTGCCGGAAAGCACGCGGGCCGGGCACCGGCTGCCGCGCCGGGGGTGGCCCTGACGGAGGCCCAGCGAGACCTGAACGTGCGCTCGCTGGAGGTGGTGTGGGAGACGGTGCGCGACAAGCACTTTGACCCGACACTGGGGGGGATGGAGTGGGCGGCGTGCCGCGAGGAGTTTTTGCCGCGCGTGGCGGCGGCAACGACGGCGACCGAGGCGCGCGCGGCGATGACCGCGATGCTGGGAAGGTTGGGGCAGTCGCACTTTGGAATCATCCCCGCAGAGGCGTACGAGGGGGTGAGTGAAGGGGCATCGAAGTCCGCCGCGGCGGACTTCGATGGCACGGGAAAACCGACGGGCCCTGGCGAGGCGGGGTTGACGATCCGCGTGATTGACGGGCGGGCGGTGGTAGCGAGCGTGCGCACGGGCGGCGCGGCGGAGCGCGCGGGTGTACGGGCGGGGTGGGTGGTGGACAAGGTGGCGGGCAAGGAGATCGGGCCGATCATCGAGCGGGTGCGGCGGGCCTCGGCGGGCGAGGGCTTTCTGGAGGCGCGGCTGGCGCTGGCGATCGAGGGGCGGTTTGACGGCGATGCCGGGGAGACGTTGGACGTGGTGTTTCTCGACGGCACGGACGCGCGCACCGAGCGCACGCTGACGCTCGTGCCGGAGACGGGCCTGCGGGCCAAACTCGGCAACCTGCCGGAGATGATGGTGCGGTTTGAGAGTTGGCGTGTGAGCGCGGGGACGGTGGGCTATATCCATCTGAGCACGTTTCTGGAGCCGGGGGCGATCATGCCCAGGTTCACGGAGGCGGTTGGGGCGATGCGCGACTGCCGCGGGATGGTGCTGGACCTGCGCGGCAACGTGGGCGGGATTGCGGCCATGGGGATGGGTGTGGGCGGGCTGTTTGTAGACAAGCCCAACCAGAAACTCGGAACGATGACGATGCGGACGCTGAGCCTGAACTTTGTGCTCAACCCACGGCTGGAGCCGTACACGGGGCCGCTGGCGATTCTGGTGGATGAAGTCTCGCTCTCGACGTCGGAGATTCTGGCGGGGGGATTGCAGGACCTGAAGCGGGCGCGGGTGTTCGGGACGAGGACGGGCGGCGCGGCCCTGCCGAGCGTGATCGAGAGGCTGCCCAACGGGGATGGGTTTCAGTACGCGTTCGCGAACTACACCAGCGTGGGCGGGGCGGTGCTGGAGGGGCGGGGTGTGATGCCCGATGAAGTGGTGCCGCTGATTCGTGCCGCGCTGCTGGCCGGGCGCGACCCTGCGCTGGACGCGGCGGTGCGTTGGATCCAAACCGACGCGGCGGGCGCAGGCACGAGCCTGCGGGAGTGAGGCGGGCGGCGAAGAATGGACACCTTGGCTCGTTGACACCCGGTTGACTTCCCTCGCCCCTCCGGGGCTCTGACGAATGAGTACGCAGATTTCCACGGGTTGCGCTCGCAGACTCGCTGCACCCGTGGCTACAACCCGACGGCCCTTCGGGCCTCAGAGCCGGGCATTTCATTGAAGTCTTGGCATTTCGCCAACCCGCCTCGTAAGGAAGCCACTGCCATGCAACACCGCCGCACGCTTGTTCTGCTGCTCGTCGCGGGTCTGACCACATCGCTTGCGCTGGGGCAGGCTCCGGCCGCGGAGGTGCCCGTGAAGCCCGCGCCGGCACCCGCGCCCGCGCCGGCAGCCCCGGCGGTGCCCGTGGCGGACAAGAGCCTGCCCAGCGGCAAGGAGGTGCTGGAGCGGTTTGTGGAGAAGACGGGGGGAAGGGCGGCGTATGAGAAGGTGTCGGCCCGGGTGGTCCACGGCTTCATGGAGGTGCCGGCGCGGAACATCAAAGCGGCGTACACGGTGAACCAGGCGGCACCGAACAAGTATCGGCTGACGATCGAGATTCCCGGGATGGGCAGGTTTGATGAAGGGAGCGACGGGGCGACGATGTGGGCGATGGACCCGATGCAGGGTCCGCGTGTGGTGGCTGGCGAGGAACTCGAACAGAAGAGCCGCGCGATGGCGTTCAACGCGGAACTGGAGCCGCAGGAATACTGGAAGACCATGGAGACGGTGGGGGTGGAGGCGGTGAAAGGGAGCCCGGCGTACAAGGTGCTGCTGACACCGGCCAACGGCCCTGCCACCACGAACTGGTACGACGTGGAGTCGGGCCTGCTGGTGAAAACGGCGGCGGTGCAGAAGATGGCGATGGGGGACGTGCCGACGGAGACGGCGACGGGCGAATACAAGGAGTTTCACGGGATCAGGCTCTCCACGCTGCAAACACTGGCGGTGCTGGGGATGGAGCAACGGATGACGATCGAGAAGGTGGAGCACCCGGAGAAGGTGGCGGACGAGGTGTTCGCGTTGCCGGTGGAGATCAAGGCGCTGGTGGAGAAGAAGGCCGCGGCACCGGCGGCGAAGGCGGAGGAGCCGGTGAAAGAGGCACCCAAGGGGGGGTGAGGAAGACGGGCGGTCGAACCAAAGGCCAACGCCCCGCTCGGAGAGCGGGGGTACCCAAGGCCCGGACCGGCGGGGACCGCCGGACCACCCAAAGGCAAAGACCACACGCGGAGCGTGGGGGTACCCAAGGCATTACTCGCTCGGCAGCAGGAACCTGCGGACGAACTCGGGTGTGTTCCATATGTAGCGGGCGAGGGCGGTGGCGCGGGCGATTTCGCCCATGCACCGGCGCAGCGCGGCATCGCGCGTGAGCGCGATGATGGCGCTGGCGAAGTCGCTTTCCGTGGCGCAGACGAACCCGGCATCGCCGGTGGTGCCGCGCACTTTCTCGGCGAGCACGGGCACATCGGACGTGATGATGGGCAGGCCGGTGAGCATGCCCTGCACGGTGGCCTGGCTGAAGGTTTCCTCGCTGCCCACGGAGGGGACGAGCATGGCGTGCATGGTGCGGAGGAAGGCGGGCACCAGATCGACGGGCCGCCACGGCTCGAAGATGATGCAGGGATCGGTGGTGGCGGGCCGGCGCTTCTCGAAACTGGCGAGGTGGAGGCGGGCGGTGGCACGGACATCCGCCGGGAGCCGAGCGAACGCGGCGATGGCGCGGTCGGCGCCTTTCCAGGCGTTATCGAGTTTGCCGATGAGGCAGAAGCGGACGAACGGGTCGGCGGCTGCGGGCTCAGGCGGGTGAAACGCATCAGCGCCGGTGATGCCGTAATAGACGCCGACGCGGTCGCGCAGGGCCGCGGGGAAGTGGGCGGCGACGTGCGCACTCACGGCCGTGCAGCAGACGTTCCAGGCGAGGAGTTTCTCGGTCAACCCGGCACGCGGCGGGCGGTTGGCCTGGAGGACGATGCGGCCGGTTTGGCCACGCAGGCGGAGGAGGGAGAGGCCGGGGAAGATGCCGCGTGCGGGGTTGCCGAGGAACGTGGCATCGAACTTGTCGCGGATGAGGAGGGGGAGCGTGAGGCCGTTCCAGAGGGGTTTGCGGAGTGAGGGCGTGTAGACAACTTTGAGCGAGGCGGGTGCGCCGGCGAAACGCTCGTCCAGCCGGGCCTTCCACGAGCGGTCGGCGGGGACGACGACGCGCAGCCCCTGGCGTGCGAGGTCCGGGGCGAAGGCGAGGTCGAAGACTTCCACGCCGCGCACCTGTTTGTGCAGGCGGTAGGAGAGGAAGGTGGGTGCGAGGTAGAGGATGGAGGGAGGTGTGGACATGGGAGCGAGGGAGGTCGCGGCTATGCTCGGATCGATGGGCGAGATTAGCCGCGGCATGGTTGCGAGGTCGTGCTTGGGGCTGCGGTCGCTGTACCCGTTCGTGCTGCACGCGCTGGGCGCGGTGGCGTGTGAGGAGCGGAAGAACCTGGTGGTGGTGGATGTGCCCGCGGGGGACGGGATGCTGGCGTACCCGCTCGCGGCGGCGGGGTTTGACGTGCGGCCGCTGGACTTGTTTCCGGAATATTTGGAGGGGAAGGCGCCGAAGGTGGCGGGCCGCCCGGTGTGCGGGGTGTTCCGCGAGATGAGCGGGGAAGCGCTGCCTGCGTGGCTGTGCGAGCGGCTGTTTGGCGCCGCGGGAGACGCGCCGGTGCCCGCGGGGCTGCGCTGCGGCGCGGCGGACATGGAGGGGCGGTTGCCGCTGGGCGATGCGAGCGTGGATGTGCTGGTGTGCGTGGAGGGGATCGAGCACGTGGTGGACCGGCACCGGGTGCTGAGCGAGTTTCGGCGGGTGCTGAAACCGGGCGGGCGGCTGCTGCTGACGACGCCGAACCTGCTCTCGGGGCGTGCGCGGCTGGCGTATGCGCTGAGCGGGCAGCGGGCCCTGCGGAGTTATGTGGATGAGTACACGAGCGTGTGGGGGGTATCGCCGGACGGGAAGCGGTTGTATCACGGGCACGCGTTTCTGGTGAACTATTTTCAGTTGCGCTACAGCCTGTTTCACTGCGGCTTTCGGGTGGCGCGGCTGTGGCCGGGCAACTGGAGCCTGACGAGCGTGGCGTTGTGGCCGGTGTTCTGGCCGCTGGTGTGGCTGTTTACGCGTGGTGCGCAGCGGCGGGCACGGAAGAAGTTTGCGAAGATGAGGACGGGGGCGATGCCGCCGTACGACGAGATGCTGCGGCACGTGCTGAGCCCGGAGGTGCTGCTGAACGCGACGCTGATTGTGGAGGCGACGGCGGTGCCCGTGCTGAGCGATGGTGAGCGGGCCGCGAAGTTCGGGAGCGCGGTGTTCAGGGGGGGTGTAGTCCAAGTTTCTGGCAGTAGGGGTGTAGATAGGAATGTAGAGGGCGTAGCCGATTCGGAGAATCGGGGTACCCAAAGGCAACCGCCAGAAACTTGGACCACGCCCCCCGCAACGGTACTGGTAAAGTCTGAAATCAAGCCTTGGCCTCGTCCGCTTCGAGCAAGGCGACA
>CAZNEU010000363.1:0-4349 GCA_964571915.1 uncultured Phycisphaeraceae bacterium | reverse complement strand
CACGCCGGTGTATTTGCACCACGCGCCGCATGGGTATCCCGTGTAAATCCCCCCTACACTCCCGCCCTGAAAACCAGAGCGCCGGAGAGGTGTCCGAGTGGCTGAAGGAACGCGACTGGAAATCGCGTAGACGGGCAACTGTCTCGGGAGTTCGAATCTCCCCCTCTCCGCTTTTGCGGGAGACTCTCATCGAGAGCGTCTCCCGCTTTCTCGTTTTATCGCGATGTCCACGTGGACTAAGCGGTCTTTCCCCGAGTCCGAATCCGGCCCGAACACCCGAACGCCTCGGAGCCTTCCGCAGGGGACATTCTCGGAATTCTTCGCCCGCGGAAGCGGAATCTCGAACCTCAATCGCTCCGCGGCGACCGTGATGCAGCGATGACCCGTTCTTTCGACACCATCCAGGACGAGATCCTCGTCCTCGCGGCGCAGGCCGGACACGCCGCGGCGTTCGAGGCGCTTCTGCGGCGTTGGTTGCCCGTCATGCGACGCCACGCCACACGCCTCACCGGCGATGCTACAGCGGCCGAAGATGTCTCCCAGGAAGCGTGCCTCGCTCTCGTCGGCGCGCTGAGACACCTCCACGATCCCGCTCGGGCCTATGGGTGGATGCTCCGCATCGTGACCCACAAGGCGGCCGACTGGGTGCGGCACCGCCAGCGAGACCGCCAACTGACGCGCGCTACGCAGAATCATGAACCACGCCACGCCCCGAGCGACCCCGGGGGCGACATCGAATCCCGCGAACAAGCGGCCCTCATCCGAGAGGCGTGCCTGCACCTCTCGACCGATCTCCGGGCCGTCCTGAGCCTGTACTACGGCGAGGGGATGTCGGTCGCAGCGCTTGCCGGAGCGCTCGACGCTCCCACCGGCACGATCAAGTCGCGCCTTCACCAGGCGCGGGCTCAACTCAAGTCACTTCTTGAAAGGACCTCAGCATGAACACGTTCGACGACGACATCCGCGGTGCGATGCAGACCGGGGCAGACGATGCCTCGCTTCAGAGTGCCGGGGACGAGGGAATGATCCGACAGGTAGCCGCGACGTTCCGCAGCCGGATTTGGGCGTGGGTACTGATCACCTGGTTCGCCGCCCTCTTCTGGGTGGGCGTGGCGGTGTGGGCAGCGACGGCATTCTTCCGCGCCCAGAACACGCGGGACTGGATTATGTACGCCTGCATCTTCCTGTTCGCTGGCATGGCAACCGCCATGCTCAAACTGTGGAACCTCATGGAGATGAACCGCAACACCCACACGCGCGAGATCAAACGTTTGGAAATGCAGGTGGCCCGGCTCGCCGAGAAAACGAAGTAGCCACCCTCCAGAGAGCGTTGGTCCGATCCGGGGTCTCTCCGCTTCCACAAGGCCCCGGCGACCTCGCTGGGGCCTTTGTTCATTCCGGCACGCATCCCTCATCGGCCCGCGCGCCCCGCTGCCCCCCACCCCGGCTGGCTATCACCTGTCCCCTGTCCCCTGCCTTCACTTGGCCCTTTGGCCCTTTGGTGATTTGGCCATTCTCCTCACGCCCCTGCCGCGGCGAGTTTCCGGGGGTCGGTCTGGGCGATGATCTGGCTCACACCCGTTTGATTGAACCCCTTGAAGCCGTCGTTGCGCTCCAGATTCTCCAGGTGGCTGCCGAGTGCGCCCTGAGCAGCGAACATCTGCGCCTGCTCAGTGGTGATCTGCCCGTTGGCGAGCAGCCGCGCCAGCCGCTCGGGCTTCACCCCCCACTTCGCCCCCTCCGTAAACGCCTGCCGCAGGTACGGGAACGTCGTGAACGGGTCCATCGTGCGGATGCCCCCCTCGCTCTGCATCTGGGCCTTGAGCGTGTGCCAATCGAACATGGCCTCGAGGTGGTGCATGCCGGCTTGCAAAAAGGCCTCGCCGTGCAGTTCGCACCACAGGCCGATGGTGCCCAGGTGCTTGTCGGCCCGCGCCGGCAGACCGATGTGCGGGAAATCGCCCATCAACTCCTCCGGGCTCATGTCCACATCCGCGAAAATAATCACGCCCGTCTCCGGCTGCTCCAGCACCTGCGCGCCCCACCCCGCCTCCGCCCCCGCATAAAACCGCTCGCGGCAGAAAAAGCCGAGTTTCTCAAGAAACGCGATCAGGCTCTTGTAACCGGCGCGGCTGCTGCGATACGTGTGGTGGTCGTGGTTCGCCCACCCCAGCCCCAGCCGCGCCTGCCGCGCGTACTGAAACCGTGCCGCGGCGTTGCGACGCATCCAATAGTCGCGCTCGCCCTGAAAGAACAGGTCGCAGGCCCAGTCGCGGCCGAGGTCTTTCATCGCCGCGTCGAGCACGCGGTTGGCCTCGGCGAAGCCCGCCGCGTCGTCAAACCCGAAGTCGCGCTTGCGGCTCGTGATCAGCTCCTGGTGCCGCTGCGCCGCAATCAGCCTCTCCGCCGGGTGGTTGTCGTAGTCGTACCCGCGCAGGCCGTGGCGCTCGATGGCCCAGAGTTCATACCCGTTCTCGCGGCTGTGCGGGGCCATGCGCATCTGGCTGCCCGGCGGCGGCCCTTCGATCTCGTGCGCCAGCGGCAGCCCCTGGGCCGCGAGAAAATCACCCACACGCTCCACCTTGATGGCGATGAACATCGCCATGCTTCCGCACGGCCCCAGCAGCACCGGGGGGAACATGCCCTTGTCGCACACATACTGGCCCGGGCCGTGCGGCACGGGCTTGTGCTCGAACCCCGCCTCCACTAGCCGCTGGCTCAGGTCCGCATCATCGGCGACGGCGATGTGGTCAATCCAATCGACAAACCGTGTGCCGGTCTCCGCCTTCATGCGCGCCGCGAGCGTGGCCGCAGGGGCGTTCTTCGCAAGGAACCGGTCCACCAGTTCGTTGACGAGTTTCCACGCCCTGGGCTGGGGCTGCCAGTCCCACACTTTGAGCGTGCCCTGTGCGTGCCCGTTGCCGCTGCCGCTGCCGTTGCCGATGGTGCCCGTAGACATGCGTGCTCCTCTCGTAAACCGCGCTGCGCTTTGCCCGAAGCCGCACGCAGTTTAGGGGCCAGACCCGGCCCGAGGCCGTCGCCCGCTGCCCGCGACCGCAATAGCCTTGTCGAGGCCCGATATGACCAACACGCTCGCACCCACGCACGCCTCCACGCCGCCGCCCGCGCACGCGGCCCCTTCCGCGCCCCCCGCGTTCACGCCCACGGTCGTGCCCGGCGCGGCATCGCCCGGACACATCCCCCGCGAGATGGCCATTCCCGGCATGCACGCCCTCGCCATGCCCGTGCTCCTGCGCGAGGTTCCGCCCACGCGGCCCGACGGCGCGCCCGCCGTGGCCCTGGACCTTGGCGCAGGTTCGGGCGCGCTGTGCGTGAAACTCCTCTCCGCGGGTTACGACACGCTCGCCTGCGACATGTTCCCCGAGATGTTCGCCTGCCCCGGCGTCGAGTGCCGCAAGGTCGATGTCCACGGCACGCTCCCCTACGCCGATGCCAGCATCGACCTGGTCGCCGCCTTCGAACTCGTCGAGCACCTGGAAAGCCACCGCGCGCTCTTCAACGAGGCCGCACGCGTGCTGCGCCCCGGCGGGCGCTTCATCTTCACCACGCCCAACATCATGTCGCTCAAAAGCCGCCTGCGGTTCCTGCTCACGGGCTGTTTCTATTCTCATGCGCCCCTGGACCCGCGCGTGGTGAACCCCGTGCAGCAGCACATCGCCGCCTTCACCCCCGACCGCTACCGCTGGCTCCTCGCCCAGTCGGGCCTCGACCTCACCCGCGTCGCCTGCGACAAGTTCGGCAACTCGTCGCTCGCCCTCGCGGGCCTGTGGCCCTTCATCAAACTCGCCTGCCTGCGCGGCTTCGGCAAGCATGTAACCGACCCCACCGGCGGCCACATGCAGAACACCCCCGCCGCCCTCTTCGGCCGCACCATGATCGCCATCGCCCGCAAGCGCTAGCGCGGGGCCGCGCGCGCTCCCGGCCATGTCCCTCTACCCTCCGTACATGAGGCGTTCCCCTGCCGCGTGTCTTCTGGCGTTGTTCCTCACCGCTCTCCCGCACAGCGCAGCGCGGGGTGCCGAACCTGCCCCGCCGCCGCCATCCTCCCGCCTCTTCGAGCGCTTCGCCGTCGCCGCAGACCACCACCTCGCCTCCGAGGCCGGCGCGCTCATCCTCGCCCAGGGCGGCAACGCAGTCGACGCCGCGGTCGCCACCGGTTTCGCCCTCTCGGTCGTGCGACCATTCTCCTGCGGCATCGGCGGAGGCGGCTTCATGCTCGTCTTCCTCAAGGCCCACGCACGCCTCGCCATCGACCCCAAGGGCGAGTTCTTCGCACTCAACTACCGCGAGACCTGCCCCGCCGCGATCGGGCCGGACTTCTACGCCTC
>CAZNEU010000362.1:0-2272 GCA_964571915.1 uncultured Phycisphaeraceae bacterium | reverse complement strand
GCCCGTCCAGTACAGCGTGCCCGTCAGCCGGTCCACACGCGTGCCCAGCGCGGCCGCCAGCCGCGCCTCTTCATAAATCGCCACGCGCGGCACAGGCCCAGCCAGCACCGTGTCGCTCGACTCATGCCCCAGCAACTGCCGACGCGCGGCAGCGATCACTTCTTGCCGCGGCGACCCGGGCGGCGGAAGGGCAAGGCCCGTCGGCAGGCCGTTAAGAATCCCGTCCACCACCGCCGCGACCGTGCGGGGGCGACCCTGCGCATCCAGCGGCACGTCCAAGCGGTTCTCCCTCCACGGCATCGCGTCGCGGCCTGTGGCGGAGTTGCGCGGCTGCACCACCAGCACCGGCGACGGGTTGAGCGATGCCGCGCCGGTGCCGCCCTCGAAGCGCATCATGAAGGTGTTGCGGTCGGTGCCGTCATCCTGCCCGGCCAGGCCGCCCACGTCGTAAACGTGCTTGAAGTAGTGCGTCTCGGCCGCCACCCACGCCGACTGCGAGGCGAGGTAAATCTGATTGCCCACGCTCGCGGCGTACCAGTCAGGTGCCGGCGAGGCCGGATCGTTCAGCACGCCCGGCCCCACATACCCCCGCGCGCCGTACCCACGCGGGATCGACACCGCCGGGGCGCTCTCGATGGGCACGAACACCTCGCGCACAGCGGCATCGCCGGGCAGCGTCCCGCCAGCCTTCACATCGGCGATGGTGCCTGCGCGGCGTGCCAGGACGATCTGCAAAGACCCTCCGAGCGGCTGCACGAACACCGCGACCACATCTTCGCCGGGGCTGGAGGCCAGGGCCGCGTCGCGGGCCGCCCGCAGCGCGGCCTTGAGCGCCTCCTCGGCCTGCGTCTGCGCGTTGGAGCGCGAGAAGGCGTTGAACGCGGGCACGGTGAGCAGCGCCACGATGCTCATGACGAGCATGACCACGAGCATCTCGACGAGCGTGAAGGCGCGACCGCGGGCGGTGCGGGAGCGGGGCATCATGACCCGCCCTCCAGGATGACCAGGTTGTCGAGGGCTGCGCGGCGGCGGACCTCGTCATCATCAATCTGCCCCGCCGCGATCAGCCCCAACTGGGAGCGGAGCGTGGCGATGGTCTCGTCGCCGAACAGGCCGTCAAGGCCGGGGAAAACGATGGCGTAGCGGGCGCTGCGTTGCTGCGGAGACATGACCGCCGCGACGGGCTGGAGTTGCCCGCTGGTGAGGCGCAGGCGCTCGCCCAGGGGGAAGACCGTGGGGGCGTTGTACGAGCGCACCTGCCCGGCCAGCAGCGGGTCGTTGATGGGGGCTGAACCTGGGGCCTGCACCAGCACGTCGGGCGCAACCGGCGGCGTGACCACATGGAGCGTGGGCTGCCAGCGGTAGTAGCGCACGCCGCGGCGCTGGCGGTCGCCGAAGGTGCGGTCGGTGGTTCCCTGGAGCACCTGCAGGCGCTCGGTAAGCCCCGCCAGGCTCACCATCGGCTCGTGGCGCGTGCCGCTGCGTGTGAAGGTGCCGTCGGCCAGAGGCTGCGTGAAGCCCGGGCCTTGCACACCGTCCACCTTGGCGTTCATCATCACGTCGGTGTCGTTCTCGCCGGCGGTGCCGAGCAGGTAAAACGGCAACGAGAAGTAACTCATCCGCAGCGTCGTCTGGTTGTCCCCCTCGGGCTGCATCACTTCGTAACGAAGGAACTTGGCCTGCTTCGCGGCATCGTTGTCGTTGGGCAACCGAGGCGTGTCGCCCGTCTTGAGGCGGATGAAGGGCGTGGGCGAGGTCGGATTCTCGATCGGGCCTGGCGGGGATGATTGCGCGGCGAAGTCATCCACCAGCGGCGGCAGGAAACCGAACTGCTGGCGGAACTGCTCCACACCCACACCCATCGAGCGCGCGAACGCCTGATCCGAAGCCGTGCGGGCAGATTTCACCGCGGGTCCGATCGCGAACAGCAGGAGGGCCGAGAGGACCACGATCAGGGTGATCATGATCACGACTTCCACCAGCGTGAAGCCGTCGCCGGGCCTGCGCCTGACCGCGCGTCGGTAAACGAGGCTCTCGAAATGGATGCTCTGACGCTTCATAGGTCTGTCCGACTCCGGCTCACCGCTCGCGGCCATCCGCTGCCCGCTGGCCGCGCCTCAGCCGCCGCCCTGCAGTTTTTCGATGATGGCCACGAGCGGCAGGAACATGGCCACGACGATGGTGCCCACGGTGCCGCCCAGAACGACGACGAGGAGGGGTTCGATGAGTTTGACCATGCCGTTGACGGCCACGTCGACCTCTTCGTCGTAGT
>CAZNEU010000361.1:0-3436 GCA_964571915.1 uncultured Phycisphaeraceae bacterium | reverse complement strand
TATCGCCCTTGTCGCCGTCGAGGTGCCCCTCATCTGGCGCATCAACGACCTGGCGAAGTTCGACGCCTTCGCCGACCCCGCCACACGCGACGGCTGGGTGAAGGCCGCGGCACGCGGCGAGGTGATGCGCTACATCGCCTCCCTCAACGAAGACCAGGTGCTGGGCGGCGGCCGCACCGAGGCTTCCAACCAGATGCGGCGCCGCGTTCAGGCACGCCTCGACCAGATGCAGGCCGGCATCGAGGTCGTCTTCTGCGGCCTTGAAGGCGTTCACCCCGACAAGGAGGCCGCCAAGTATTTCGAGGCCGTTGTCGAGAACCAGCAGCAGGGTCTGGGCGCCATCGAGCAGGGCCTCACCCGCGCCATCGAAGCCCTCACCGAAGCCGTCGGCAGCGTCGACCTCGCACGCCAGATCGCCGCCGAGATCGACACACTCGACAACATGCGCGGCCGCCCCGCCCCCGAGATGGACGCGCAAACGCTCGTCGTCGAAGACCTGGTCATGAAGGCCGGCGGCAAGGCCGGCTCCGCCATCGAGCGGGCCCGGGCCGACCGCTGGACACGCCACATGACCGAGCGCGGCCGGGCCGAGGCCTACGTCGGCCAGTCCGCGGCGTACCGGGCCCAGCCCGAGGTCTACAAGGCCGCCCTGTACTTTCAGATGCTCAAAGACCTGATGGCCGGCGCCCGCGTGTTCATCACGCCCCCCGACCCGTGGATCATCCTGGACCTCAAGGACGTGGACACGGGCGGCAACGTGCTGGCCAACCCGGTGGGGGATGTGCAGTAGCGGAAAAACGCAACGCTCAAAGCGCGAAGAGCACATGACCATGACCAGGGCACATGCAAAGTTCAGAGTAGAAAGTTCAGAGTTCAGATCTGGCGTCGGGCGTCTCGCGTCTGGCGTCTTGCTTCAAGGAGCAGCCTCGTGCAGTCTTTGTTGAGATACGTTGTTACCTTGGCGATCGTGCTCGCCATCGTCGCCTTCATGACCACCTACACGGTTCGCTTCACCGAGTCGGCGGTTGTCACCACCTTCGGCAAGGCCGATGAAAAGTCCGTCATCAGCGAGCCCGGTCTGGGGTGGCGCCTGCCCTACCCCATCCAGACCGTGACCAAATACGAAACCCGCACGCGCTTTGTTGAAAGCCGCCCCGAAACCCTCCAGACCGGCGACAACCGCCTCATCGTCGTCACCTCCTTCATCACCTATCGCGTGGGCGATGCTCTCCGCTTCTACCAGGCCTTCTCCAACGCCGGCTCGGGCGCTCCGGCCCACTTCAAGCAGGCCGAGAAGGCCCTGCAGGACAAACTCCGCTTCGCCATGGGCGGCCAGATGGGCCGCTTCAAGATGGACCAGTTGTTCACCGCCACGGGCGGGCCCGACAGCCCCGGCGGCCTGCCCGACCTGGAGAAGGCCATCCTCGCCCAGTTGGACACGGGCGGCGGCGACTCGCCCGCGCTCTCCTCATACGGCATCGTCCCCCTGGCCGTCGGCATCAGTTCCATCAAAATGCCCGAGGAGACCAGCAAGGCCGTCTTCAACCGCATGTCCGCCACACGCCAGCGCATCGCCCAGGAGGCCGTGAGCAAGGGCAACGCCGAGTCCAGCCGCATCCGTTCCGAGGCCGACAGCGCGGCACAGAAAATCCTCGCCTTCGCCGAACGCCGCGCCAAGGCCATCCGTGGCCAGGGCGACCTGGAGGCCGCGCAATATTTCGCGCGTCAGAGCACCGACCCCGAGTTGGCCGTGTTCCTCAAGAACCTCGACTTCATGCGTGAGGCCATGGCCAAGAACGTGACGCTCGTGCTCCCCACCAACCTGCCCGGCCTGGGCCTGCTGAACCCCGATGCCCTCTCCGGCGTGCCGCGCGGCCAGTTGCCACCCTTCAGCCTGGGTGGGCTCGCCCGCGCCCCGGAGCCGATGTCCAAGCCCGCAGCGCCGGCGGCACCCCCGGCCCCCGCGAGCGAAGGAACGCCGCGATGAGCCAACTGCCCCCCAACCCGGCCATGATGCCGCCACCCTCGCCCGGCGACCGCCGTCGCCCCTCGTCGGTTACGCTGCGTGAGCAGGGCGCCGATCAGGCCGATATGGCCGCGATGATGGACCCGGCCTCGCGGTCGCTCGCCGATGCCCTGCGCATCTGCTACCGCCTGCTGCAGGGGACCATGGTCGTGCTGGGCCTGCTCTTCCTGTTCAGCGGCGTGCGCACGGTCAACACCGGCGAAAAGGGCATCCGCCTGCTCTTCGGCCGCCCCCAGGCGACGGACCTGCCTCCCGGCGCGCAGTTCACGCTCCCCGAACCCCTGGGCGAACTGGTGAAGGTCGGCACGGGCGCACAGTCCGTCCGGCTGGATGAAGAGTTCTGGCCCTCCGTCAGCCAGAACGCCCGCGGCAAGCCCCTCTCCGAAATCCGCGGCGAGGGCAAGCAGCGCCTCGACCCTGCCGCAGACGGTTCCCTCATCACCGCCGACGGCAACCTCGCTCACGCCCGCTTCAGCGTGCTCTACCGGCGCGACAACATCGTTGACAACGCCCGCTACGTGGCCCCCGACGACGAGCCGTGGGTGGTGCGCGCCGCCGTCAGGCGGGGGGCCGTCCTTGCCGCGGCCAGGGTCTCGATCGACGAACTCCGCAGCGACCTGCCCGACGAAACCCGCACCGGCACGTTCGTCTCCATGTCGCGCCGCACCCGCGAGGCCGCGCAGGAGATGCTCAACAAGTTCGGCGCTGGCATCGTGATCGACGACGTGTCGATCCTGGACCCCACAGCGCCGCTCTTTCTGATCAAAGACTTCGAGAGCGTGCAGACGGCCCAGTCGCGGGCGAAAGAGGCCATCGACAAGGCCGGGCAGGACCGTGTCAAGCGGCTTTCCGGCGTGGCTGGCGCCGCGGCCGAGCCGCTCCTGCGCATGATCGACCAGTACGACCGCCACCTGGCCCGGGGTGAACTCAAAGAGGGCGAGGCCGTGCTGACCGGTATCGACGCGGTGCTCGACGGCCGCCCCTACTCGTTCCAGGGCTTCGAGGTGCCCACCGCTGCCGTGAGCGGCGAGGTGGCTCAGAAACTCTCCGCCGCGCGTGAGTACCGCTCCAGCGCCGTCAGCCGCGCCGCCGCGGACGCCACCATGTTCGAGCGCAAACTGGAGGCCTTCAAGCAGAACCCCGAAGTGGTCATGACCGGCGACTGGACGCAGGCGTTCACCCGCTTCATGTCGCGCGACAACGTCGAGGCCCACATCCTGCCTCCCGGCAGCCACCCGGTGCAACTCTCGCTCAACCGCGACCCGCAACTGGTCCGCCAGAGCGCCCTGCGTAACCAGCGCGAGGCCGCCGACCGCCGCAACAAGGAAGCCGCGGACCAGGCCGAGGCGGCCAAGTTCGGGGAAGTGAAAAAGGCCCGTTCCGCCGAAGAGGGGCCTCAGTAGCGGCACC
>CAZNEU010000360.1:0-7867 GCA_964571915.1 uncultured Phycisphaeraceae bacterium | reverse complement strand
GCGAGAAGGAGAGGTGCAGGGGCGGGCGGAGCACGGCCAGGCAGGGGAGCGCCGAACCCCCGGACCCGGGAGCGCCGCCCAGACGGGCGGCGAGCGCGGCACCCGCGGCGCGGGCATCCGGGCTGAGCCACGCGGGGGCGGGTGCGCCTGTGGAGAGGGAGGCGATGGCGGCCATGCGCTCGGCGGCGGACTGGAGCGTGCGTGAGATGTCGGCAAGGGCGGGTTCGTCGAGCGCGGGGTTGTCGGCTTGTTGGAGTGCGGACGCGGCGAGGACGCGGGCCTCGCGCTGGGCGTGGGCGAGGGTGAGCACGCGGTCGCCGGAGCGGGCGGCGAGGGCCGGGGGCGTTTCACGGTCGAGGCCGGTGGGGGCGGAGCGGGCGCCGGGGCCGACACCCAGGCGTGCGGCGCCGGCGATGATGGAGGCGGCGTCGATCAGTTCGCCCGCGGGTTCGGCTTCGCTGTTGCGGAAGAGTTCCTGGAAGAAGTGCGGGCTTGTGCTGGGCTTCTTGCTCCATCGGGAGAGGAGAATGAGGCGGCGTTTGGCGCGTGTGCAGGCGACGTAGAACAGGCGGCGTTCTTCGTCGAGGAGCCGGTCCTTCGGGTCGCGGTCGTCGTCGGTGCGGTCTTCGAGGCCGTCGGGAAGGCCCTTGTCGGGGTCGATCCGCACACGCGGGAAGATGTTGGGCTGCAAGCGTGTGGTGAAGACGGTGTCGAACTCCAGTCCCTTGGCGGCGTGGATCGTCATGAGAGGGACGGCATCGGCGGTGTCGTCTTCTTCGTCGTGGGTCTCGGGCGTGTCTACGCCGTGCTCGTCGATGAACGACTGCTCCTTCGTGGAGAGGTCGTTGTAGTAGGCCCACCAGGCGCGCAGGTCGCCGGGTTGATCCAGCCGGGCCTGGCGCGTGCGCGCGAAGCGGACGACGCGCACGAGCGCGGCGACGCGGGCGGCGCGATCGGCGGGGCCGAGGAGTTCGGCGTGGGCAAGGTCTGCCGCGCAGATGATCTTGAAGATGATCTCATCGGCGCGGCCGGTGGCGGCCTGAGGCGCCAGGCTGGTGTAGAGGCGTGCGAAGGATTGCACGGCGGGCACCGTGGGCGTGTGGGCGGCCAGCCAGGTGGCGAAGCCGCCGGGGCCGGATGCGCCAGCTTCTTCATTCTGGGCACGCGAGCGCTCGGCGCGGTACAGGTGCTCCCATTCGCTCACGCGGTCTGGCGGGACCATTCGCGGCGGGCGCACAAGGAGGCGGCGGACGGCGATGGTGTCGTGCGGCTCGACCAAGGACTTGATCCACGCCAGCAGGTCGAGGATGCCCTCCTCGGTTTCGGCCTCCTTCTCCACGCGGCGCACGGGGATGCCCTCGATCTGGAGGGCCACGGCAACGCGGGCGAGGTCTTTGTGCCCCCGTGCGAGGACGGCGAAGTCTTTCCAGGTGAGGTCCGGGTGCTGGTGGCGGCGCGCGAGGATCATCGCGGCGATGGTTTCGCCGTCATCTCCGTAGCGGGCGAGTTTCACGCCGATCACGTGCCCGGCGGGGTCGGGCCCTGTGGCGGCGGGATCGGGGCTGGGGCGGCGGATGCGTTTGGTTCTGTCGAAGCGCTCGGTCGCGGGGGTGATGACCCGGTTGGCCGCGGCGATGATGGCGGGGAGCGAGCGGTGGTTCTCTTCGAGGCGGACGGTGGTGTGCGCGGGCCAGCGGGCGGCGAACTTGACGAAGGCGCGGTCGTCGGCGCCGCGGAAGGCGTAGATGGCCTGGTCGTCATCACCGACGACGCAGAGGTCGGGGTTCTCGGCCGGGGGGGCCAGGAGCGCGAGCAGGTCGATCTGCGCGGCGTTGGTGTCCTGGAACTCATCGACGAGGTAGTGGCGGTAGTCGCAGCGCACGATGGCGGCCACGCCGGGGTGCTCGCGCAGGATGCGGGCGGGGAGGGAGAGGAAGTCGCTGAAGGCGAGCCAGCCGCGCCTGAGGCGGGCGGCGTCGTAGAGGTCGCGGAGTTGAACGAGGTGGGTGAAGTCGCGCAGGTGTTCTTCCTGGGCGCGGGCGTCGGTGGAATCCATGACGGCCTTCCCCTGTCGGAGAGAGGGGGTGCCCGAGATGCCCGCGCCGCGATCGAGGCGGGTCCGCCAGGCTGCGCAGAAGGCGCGGGCCTGAGCGGCGGAGATGGCGTGGTCGGCGAGCAGATCGGCCTGAGACTCGATCCAGGCGAGCGTCTCATCGCGCTTGCTGGCGGTCATCTGCGGGAAGAGGCTGTGCTCGGCGACAAGTTCGCGCACCAGGCGGCGGCGGCGGGCCGAGTCGAGCAGTTCGGGCTGGCCGGGGAGGCCGAGCATGTCGCCGAAGCGCTGCAGCAGGTGCAGGCCGAAGCCGTGGATGGTGTGAACGTGGACGCGGTCGGCGACACCGGGCCGGCAGTGTTCGGCCAGGCGCTCGCGCATCTCGCCCGCGGCCTTGACGGTGTAGGTGAGGGCCACGATGCGCTCGGGCTCAACACCGCGGGCCTGCACCGCGTGCGCGATGCGGTGGATGATGACGCGGGTTTTGCCCGTGCCCGGCCCGGCCAGCACCAGCAGCGGGCCGGCGGCGTGCTCCACGGCCCGCTTCTGGGCGGCGTTGAGCAGCACGGGCGCGGCGGTGGGGGCGGGCGCAGCCAAAGAAGTGCTCACGCCGTGGCCCTCATATACCAGTGCACGGCGGTGGTGCCGTAGGCGTGGGTTTCCGGGCCGCGCAGGTTGGGGATGGCGAGGTCGCCGGGCGTGCGGTCGGCCTCCGTGAGTTCACGCGCGGCCTTGACGACCACACCGTCGTCCTCGGCAGGCGCTTCGGCATCGCCCGCGGGGGCGGCGGCGGACGCGGCCGCTTCGGTGCCCCCTTCGGGTTTGTCGATGCGGTAGAGCCATTGGGGCGCGCCGGAGGACTTGCCCATGGAGCCGTCGCGTTCGAGTTTCTCTTTGCGGCCGTCGGCGGCGAGTTCGTCCCAGCGGGGGCGCTCGCGTTTGTATTTCTTGGGCTTGGTGGTGCGGCGTGTGCTTGTGGCGGCACCATCCGCGGCGGGGTCGTCTGCGCCGGGCGCCGGGGCGGGCTCCGGGTCGTGTGAGAAGGGCCACGGTGTGCGCAGGACCAGGAAACCGTCGGGCGCGAGTTTGGGTGCCAGGGCGCTGGCCTGCTCGCGCACGCGGTGCCAGCCGGTGAGCAGGCGGACGATCGGGTAGGGGGGATCGAAGAAGATGAGGTCGAGCGGATCGGGTGCGCGGGCGACGATGGACATGCCCAGGGCATCGCCCAGGACCACCTGCGCGCGGCCGGCACACCCGAGCGTTTCAATGTTGCGCTCGAGGATGGCGGCGGCGGAGCGGTCGCGTTCGACGAAGAGGCAGGAGGCGGCGCCGCGGCTGAGGGATTCGAGGCCCAGGGCCCCGCTGCCGGCGAAGAGGTCGAGCACGGCCGCGCCCTCGATGCGTGTGCCGAGCATGGAGAAGAGCGATTCCTTCACGCGGTCGGGCATGGGGCGTGTGGTGAGGCCGGGGAGGGCCTGGATGAGTCGGCGGCGATAGTCTCCGGCGATGATGCGCACGGGGCGAGCAAAGCCGGGCGGGGGAGACAAGTCAAGCGGGGGGCTGGCCCGGTCGCCCGCGGACCGACAGCATGGTGTCAGTGCCGGACCTACCGGACCTCGAACCCGCGCACGGCCGGGGCCTTGATGCCCGACACGGTGCTCCAGAAGGGTTCACCCAGGCCGTCAGAGAGCCAGCGGCGGAACTGGCCCTCGGGGTCGTCGCCGTACTGGGCCAGGGCGGGCCCGCCGATGAAGAGGGCCCGCTGGATGAGCAGGCGGTCTTCGCTGGCGTACTCGGATTCGGCGGCGACACCGGCGAGGGCATCGACCAGGCGGCCGAAGAGGGCCCGGTCGGCGGTGAGGAGGCAATCGGCATCGCGCCAGACGAAGTAGCGGTGTTTCACCAGCCCTGCGGAGCCGCGCAGGACGCTCTCGCAAGGGCGCTTGCGGATGGCTTCCAGCACGCCGCGCTTGCCCTCGATGTCGCGCTCGAGGCGGCCGGCGTGGGGCATGGCGTGCTCGAGTTGGCGGCAGAAGCCGTCGAGGTCTTTGATGTCCGTGCCGTGAAGGACGAGCGTTTGCGACTGGGCAAGGCGCTCCAGGTACCAGGTCATTTCCAGGCCGAAGCGTTCGCGCAGGGGGGCGTTGGCCGTCCACGCGAAGACGTGGACCTCTTCCAGCAGCGCGGCCGCGGCGGAGAGCCACTCCGAGGGCTCGTGGCGGAGCGTGTCGTCTGGCGTGTGGGGGGGGCTTGGCGGGCTTGAACCTGTGCTGCGCACGCGGACCTCACTTTCGGAGCCGGGCCTGATCCGTGGGGGGTGGGGGGACGGAATCGGCGGGCAGACACTTCAATCTGCCTTCTGGGGCGTGGAAGGCCACAAGTTCGGGTGAAATGTCTGGCAGTCTGCCGCGGGCGGGGTGTTGATCGGGCTGTGTGAGGCGGTGTTTCTGCCTTCGCGCGGGCGTGAAGGTGCCCGGTTCACCCGGTCTGCCCGAACCCCCGCGTCCGGGTGTGCCGATGAGGAGGGTGTCAGGGCAGGCGTGTGCGCACGCCCCCGGCAGCGTCGTAGGCCACTTCGACCTGCTCGCGCACGACCACATCGCCGGCCGGTGTTCGTACCAGCACATCGGCGGCCTTGCCGGTTTCGTGGTTGGCGAGGGGGCGGATGCGCACGCGCCCGCGCGTGAGTTCAATCACCAGGCGCGGGGGCTGCTCTTCACCCAGACGCCACTGCGAGAGGCGGGCCCGAGTGAGCCCCTCCAGGCGCAACGCCGCGAGGGTGCCCGCGGTGGCCTCGACCCAGCCCTGGGTGCCGGTGCGGAACTCGGCGATCTGCACGGATTCGACCGGGTCTTCGCCCTCGTGTGGACCCACGATCGCCGACCACGGGCCGCGGAGTTCGATGCGCCCCAAGGTCCAGCGGCGCCATTCGGCCTGCGCGGCGGGCGGCACGGCCTCGGGCGCGGCGGCATCGCCGGTGGCCGATGAGGGCGGGATTGGCGGCGTGCTGCTGATGGACGTGATGGTGAGCGGTACGCCCTCGCGGATGAGTTCGACCCTGGGCGGTGAGTCGGGTTCGGTGGCGGCCGGTTCGTTGGCCGTGGCTTCGCCCGTGGGCGCGGCCTCGGAAGCCGCGGCTTCCGGTGCGGCATCGGCGGACACTTCCACGGATGCTTCGGCCGAGGACTCATCCGGCATGGGCGTGGTTTCGTGCAGCGAACAACCGGCCAAGGAGGCGGCCGACGCGAGCGCGATGACGACGCGAACGGAGAAGGTTCTGGCGTGGACGACCATGCTGCGGAGTCCTTGGGGGGCGAGTGGCAAGAAGCACACAAGGCCGGGACGGGCTGGGAGGCTCAGGGGGCTTTGGGCACGGGCGTACCGGGTGTAACGGGGTTTTTGCCGGGCTTGACCGGGGTGGGTGGCGGGGATGGCGGAGGGGGCGGGGGAGGCGGGGGTGTGTGGGCCGCTGCCGCGGGTTGGGGAGCGGGTGTTGGCTCCGGCGCTGGCGGTGGTGGCGGTGGTGGGGCTGCGGCGACCGGCGCGGGTGGTGCCGGTGTGGGCGCTGGAGCGGGTGTGGGCGCTGGAGCAGGTGCGGGCGTGATAACGGCGGCGGTTTCGGGCACTGCGGTGTGTGCCGCGAGCGCGGGGAGCGCGGCGGAGGGTGCGGGGGTGAAGGGGCCTGCGCGCGCGGCGAGTTGTTCGCGCAGGCCGGAGAGCATGGCCAGAAACTCGGGGCCGGATGCGGTCCGTGAGGCCGCGGCATCGGGCGCGATGAGGCCGCGGGATTGCAGGCGGGCGGTCGCGTCTTGCGGGCCGTCGGCGGGTGTGCCCGAGGCGCGCACGACCAGGCCCGCGGCCTGACCGATGGACATGGGTGAAGTGTCGGTGGTGGCGGCGGCATCGATGAAGCCGGCGTCTTTGGCGAGGGTGAGGCGTGAGGATGCGTCGCCGGGGCGATCGTTGCCGGAGAGGATCAGGATGCCGCGCACCGCGTCGTTGAAGGTGATGGAGGGTGCGGCATCGAGGGCGTCGAAGTAGGCGAGGTCTGAGGGGGCCGCGGCGGGGGGTGTGGATTGGGCGAGGGTTGCCGAGTCGGCGGGCGGGCCGGAAAGGGAGCAGGCGACGGGGCCTGTGCCGGTAATCAGGACGAGCGATGCAAGGGCGAACGGGCGGGCGGCACGTGCGAACATCGAGTGAACTCCGGTGGTCCGAGAAGCGTGAGGCGGGGCTGGGCCGGGATGGTAACGCATCGACGGATGGCGGTTTGGAACCCCGGACGGAGGCCGCTCGGGGGCGACGTGAGGGAAAGGTACCTGTTTTCCACCAGTTTTGGGTGGATGGACGATGGTATCGGTGGCATGATAAGCCGTTGTTCCCCACCACAAAGACGGGGGCGCGGGGTGTTTGGATGGTCGGGGCGGCGGGTTGGCGCGGTCTGGAAAACCTTCACGGAAGTGAGCCGGGCATGAAAACGGCCGTGTTGATGACCACCAAGGTGACGGAGATGGTCTGCCAACTTCCCGGCGTGGCCACCCTCGATTGGTGTGATCGAGCGGCCGCCACGGTGTGCGCCACCCACCACCCGGCATGCGGGATGGTGGTGGCGGGGTCGGTGGATCAGCGGTGCGTGCTGACGCACGTTGAGGCCACGGGCGTGGGGAGTTCGCACGGGCCGAGCGGCGCCGGGGCGGCCCGGCCCCTGGTGCAGGGTCTGCGCGAACAGGTTCGCGATGGAGACTGGGTGGGGTGGACGTTCGCGGTTCCGGCGCGTGGCGCGGTGGTGGCGGATGTGGTGCGCGTAACCCCGACACCCGGGCGCCGGAACACCACGCCGCTGGGGGCACGCTGGGAACAACTGGGCGCGACGGAACTGCTGGTGGGGGCGGTGGGCCTGCCGGGGCCGACCGCCGGGCGGGTGCTGATTGTCGAGGTGGGGCTGGTCCACCCGAGCGCGGCGGACCTGTCGCGGTTGCAGGCGGTGTTCGGCGCGGTGCTGCCCCTTTTGGGGGTGCGGTATGTCCATGCGATCGGGCCGGTGCCGGCGGACCGGCACAGTTGGCTCACGCCGCGGGAAGAGGTGATTCTGTGGAAACTGGTGGCGGGGAAGAAGGTTCCGCAGATCGCCAACGAACTGCACCGGAGCGTGTACACGATACACGACCATGTGAAGAGTCTGCACCGCAAGTTGGGGGCGACGAACCGGGGGCAGTTGGTGGCTCGTGCGCTGGGGCACCTGGGTCCGCTGGTGAGCCAGGCGGCCGACGCGGTCGGCGATCCGGAAGCGGGCCGCGAGGCGGCGGCCAGGGTGGTGTCAGGGCGTGGCGACCGGCACTGAGGGCGGGGCCGCTTCGGACGCGGCCGGTTCTGGTGCGGGCGGACGGGCGAGGCGCACGCGGATTTTTTCGACCAGCAGCGCGGCCAGAGGGCGGTCTTCATCAAAGGCGATGACCTGCTCGGCGGGCTCGTTGCCGGGGTGCGCCGGTGCGGTGGGGCTGTGCGTGTCTTGCCAGCGGCGGTGCAGCGACACGCCCGTGGGCTCGGGCCGCCAGCCGGGGCGTTGCCGCCGGTACAGCGTGGCGACCACGCGCATGCTCAGGGGCGTGGTGGCGGTGCGCAGGTCGCTGTGGCCGGGCTCGTCGGGCGCGGCGTTGGGCACGGTGAAACTGATGCGGACGGAGCGGGCCTGACGGTTGAAGAGGTCTTCAACTTCGTTCTGAACGGAGGTTTGTTCCTGGTCCCACGGTGTGGCCGCGCCGGCGGTGGGCTTGATGGCGGTGGCGAGGATTCCGGCCTGGGCATCGACGCGGTCAA
>CAZNEU010000359.1:0-10168 GCA_964571915.1 uncultured Phycisphaeraceae bacterium | reverse complement strand
CTTGCGCACATCCGCGACCACGCCGCCGGCCGATTCGCTCCGTGGCGACGGGTTGCTTCGTGCCGCGGCGGAGCGTGTACGAGCCGCGACGGCTGCGCAGCGCCCCGTGTCGGGGCTTGGGGCGCGGCAACGCCTGTTCAGCGATGTGCTGGCGGGGGCCGCGGGGAACCGGACGGGGGGCAGCCTGCCGGAGCAGAGCGCCACAGACCCGGTGAAGCGGGCGCGGGAGGCGGCTCAGGACTTTGTGGCGGTGGCGTTTGTGGGGCCGGTGCTGAAGGGGTTGCGGGATGCGAACAACGCCGCGCCGCCGTTTGCGCCGGGTCCGGCGGAGAAGCAGTTCGGGGCTTTGATGGACCAGCAGGTGGCGCGGCAGGTGGTGCGGGCGAGCCACTTTCCGCTGGTTGATCGCGTGGCACGCGATCTGCTCCGTACACGAGACACAGCCCCGACTACACCCCTTGCGCCAGTCGCGGGTGCCGCGCTTACGCCTTCGTTCACGCCATGACCGCACTTGCCACCAAGCCGACGATCGTGAAGGGGCCCGCCCGGAGCGGGGCCGGGGGCGTGTCGGCCATGGATGTGGCGGCGATTGAGGGGATTCTGGGGGCGTTGCGGACCGAGTACGAAGACCTGGCGCGGCTGGCACACGAGCACCGGCGGGCCCTCTCGACGGCGGACCGCCTGGGTGTGGAACGATGCGCGGCGGCCCAGCAGGCGGTGGCGGAGCGGCTGCTGCCGATCGAGGGGAGGCGCGTGGCGTGGGCGGAGCGGGTGGCCCGGCCGATGGGGCTTGCACCCGGCGCGCCGCTCTCGGCGATTCTGGCGTGGACGGCCGAGCCGGCCCGCGGGCGTGTGCTGGCGAGCGCGGCGCGGCTGCGCGAGGTGGGTGAGGCGGTGCGCGAGCAGCACCGGGTGATACGCCTTGCCAGCGAGGCGTTGCTGGCGCACGTCAAGGGCATCATGGGGCAGGTGGCGAGGAACGTCTCGCACACGGGCGTGTACGGGCGGCCCAACGCGGGGCCGTGCGAGCAGGTGGTTTCGTCGTTGGACCTTCGGTCGTAAGGCGGTTGCATGTCGCTCTCGGGCGCATTCCAGATCGGTCGGTCGGGCCTTGCGGCGGCGCAACTGGGCATCCAGACCGCGGGCAACAACGTGGCCAACGCGGCCACGCCGGGGTACTCGCGCCAGGTGGCGACGCAGGTTCCCAGCCGCGACACGCAGCAGGGGGCGCTGTTTCTGGGGCGCGGGGTGGAGGTGGCGTCGATCCGCAGGCAGGTGGATGGCGCGCTGCAGGCGCGGCTGCTGACGGGCACTTCCGCCGAAGGCCGCGCCAACACGGGGGCGACGGTGCTGGCGCAGGTGGAGGCGACGCTGAACGGGCTGGGGGAGGAGAACCTCTCGACGAACCTGGGGGCGTTTTTCAACGCGTGGTCGACGCTGGCCGACAACCCGACCAGCACGGGCTCGCGGGCGCTGGTGGTGGAGCAGGGGCGGGCACTGGCTGATTACATCCGCGGCACGCGGGCAACGCTGATCGACCAGCGGGCCCAGGAAGACCGCACGCTGCGCGGCGACGTGCAACGGGCCGACGACCTGCTGGGGCAGATCGCCGGGCTGAACGCGACGATTGTTTCGGCGGAGAACGGGCAGGGGTCGGCCAGCGGCCTGAGAGACCAGCGCGATGCCCTGGCTACGGAACTCGCCAAGTTGCTGGACATCACCACGGTGGAGCAGGCCGACGGGAACCTGGATGTGCTGGTGGGGTCTACGCCGGTGGTGCTGGCGGGGCGTTCGCGCGGCGTGCAACTGCTGCAGGAGGCCGTGGACGGCGTGATTCAGGTGCGCGTGGTGGCCAAGGACAAGCAGGAAGAACTGACGATCTCCTCGGGTTCTGTGGGCGCGCGGCTGGCCCAGCGGACGGCCGCGATTGACGCGACGCTGGAGCAGTTGGACCGTTTGGCGACGAACCTGATCTTCGAGGTGAACAAGGTTCACTCGGGCGGGTACGGCGGTGTGCAACTTTCGAGCGCAACCTCGGGCCTGAGCGCGGCGCCGGCGGACACGGCCCTGTCGCTCAACGACCCGACCAACGCGACGTTCGGCGACCTGCCCTTCGGGGCCAGGAGCGGATCGTTCCTGCTCACCATCACGAACAGGACAACGGGCGCGGCACGCACGGAGCGGATCACGATCGACCTGGACGGCCTCACCAGCGCGGGCGTCGCGGGCTTTGCGGATGACACGAGCCTGGCCTCGCTGCGGGCGTCGGTGGCCGCGGCCGTGGGGGCCAACGGCACGGCGACGTTGGGCACGGACGGGCGGCTGACGATCGCCGCGTCCACGGGGAGCGCTGTCTCGTTCAGCGAGGATTCGAGCGGTGTGCTGGCCACGATCGGCATCAATACCTACTTCAAGGGCAAGGGCGCGGCGGACATCGCCGTGCGTGATGAACTGGTGGCCAACTCGGGGCTGCTGGCGTTCGGGCGGGTGGTGAACGGGCAACCGACCGAGAACGGCGCGGCCCTGGCGATCACGCAGTTGCAGACCAGGGCGATCGACGGGCTCGGCGGCGGAACGCTGGCCTCGGCGTGGAATGATGCGGTGTCGGCCGTGGGCGTGGCGACAGGCGCGGCACGCACGGCCGCGTCGAGCGCGGCGGTGGTGCGCGAGAGTCTGGATGCCCAGCGGCAGGTGATCTCGGGCGTGAGCATTGACGAAGAGGCGATCAACCTCCTGAACTATCAGAGCCAGTACCAGGCGTCGGCCCGGTTTATTTCGGTGGTGAATGACCTGACGCAGACGTTGCTGGCGATCGCGCGGTAGGTCTTCTGCCTTTTTCTGTCCCCTGTCCCCTTCCCCCCATGGCTGTACTCCCCGCCAACCTGTCGCGAACCCCGTTCCTGCTGCGGTCGCAACTGTCGCTGAGCAACCTGAACCGCACGAACGTGGGGCTGCTCGATCTCCAGACGCAACTGGCGACGAACAAACAGGTGAACCGGCCCAGCGACGACCCGGTGAAGGCCTCGGCGATCAACGTGCTGCTGGAGCGGCTGCGCCTGGGCGAGCAGCGGTCGCTGAGTTTGAAGAACGCCGCGAGCGTGCTGGGGACACTGGACCAGACGCTGGTGGAGGTTGGCGGGTTGGTGCAGAGTGCGCAGAACGTGGCGGCGGGCAACATCGGGCTGACATCCGACAGCGCCACGCGGGCCGACCAGGCCGCGGTGGTGCAGGGGACGATCAGCGGTCTGCTGACACTGTCGAACCGGGACTACGCCGGCATCCATTTTTTCGGCGGGTCCACGCCGGGCACGCCGCCCGTGACGGAAGTGAACGGTTCGTTCCGGTACGCCGCGAAGGGCTCGGGGCTTATCACGGACCTGGGTGTGGGCGATTCGCTCCCCATCACGCTGGGCGGCGGCAACGGCATCGGCGAGACTTCGGCGCGGCAACGGTCGGTGGCCGACTACAACCCGGACCTGACGCTGGACACGCGCCTGAGCGACCTGCGCGGGGCGCGCGGCCTGGGCGTTCCCACGGGCACGATCAACCTTCAGGTGAACGGCGGCACGGCGATACCCATCGACCTGACCGGCGCCGACAACGTGCAGGGCGTGATCGCCCAGATCACCGCGGCCATCCGCGCATACGAGGCGAGCAGCGGCACCACCGTGCTCGGGCCGGGCGGGGTCGGCATCAGCGCGGGCGGCCTGACCCTCGATGTAGTGGCGGGACCGTCGGCGACATTCTCCGACCTGACCGGAAGCAGCACGGCCGAGGACCTGGGCCTGATCACAACGGTCTTCTCTTCGCTCACGGCTGCGGGCCTGGATGTTGACCCGAAACTCACGCGGCAAACGCCCCTCGCCAGCGTGCCCGGCCTCAGCCCGCCTCTGGGCGTGGTGCGTGTGAAGCAGACACGCGGCAACGCCGTGAGTCAGCGGGATATCGACCTCTCGTCCGCCCAGACCATTGACGACGTGCGCCGGCTGATCGAGGGGAGCAACCTGGGCGTGCGCGTGTCGGTGAACGATGCGGGGACGGGGCTGGACATTGTGAACGAACTCTCGGGGCCGCGCCTGTCGATCGAGGAGGCGGGCGGGAACACGGCCACGGCCCTGGGCATCCGCACGCTGGATTTCAACACGGCCGCGGCGGACTTCAACGCGGGCAAGGGGGTCCGGATCGTGAGCGGGGCAACCAACCCGGTTACCGGGCTGCCCGACCCGGCGGGCGACAGGGATTTTCGCATCACGCTGGGCAACGGCCAGGCGTTTGACGTGGACCTGACCGCGGCGGACCTGACGACGGTGCAGGGGATTCTGACCGCGATCAACACGGCGTTCACGACGGCCGTCGGGCAGCCGCCGATCAACGGTGCGGCCCCGGCGCTGGTGGCGGGTCAGTTTTCGGCGGGCCTGACGAACGGGGCCAACGGGCTGGCGTTCACGCAAACGGTGGGTGGCACGGCGATCACGGTGGCGAAGTTGAACAACTCCGCCGCGGCGGAGGACCTGGGGCTGTTGAGCACGACGTACAGCGTGGGGACGCAGACGCTGCAAGGGCAGGATCGTGCGGGCATCCGGGTGGACAACCTGTTCAGCGACCTGATGGACCTTCGGGATGCCCTGCTGGCGAACGACTCGACTGGCATAGCCGTTGCTGGGGAAAGGCTCGCGACCAGCGGCGATCGTGTCGCGCTGGCCAACGCGCTGGTCGGTTCGTATGGGCAGCGCGTGGACAGTGCCAGCAGCAGACTTGTGGACCAGACTTTGCAGTTCCAGACGCTCAAGAGCGAGTTGCAGGACGTGGACTTCGCGGCGGCGGCGACACGGTTCAGCCAGTTGCAGACGCAACTGCAGGCGACGCTCCAGACCTCGGCCCAGTTCCAGGGCCGGACGTTGTTCGACTTCCTGCGCTAGCGCGCAGGGACGGTCGTTTGCCAAGCGTTCTTCGCCGCGGCCCGGCGGAGAGCATGACAGGATGTCGGCCGGTGCCGGAGCACCGGGACTCTTGGCGGTGGGCCGATTTCGGAGCGACCTCATGCAGGTGCGCACGACACGGTTTGGCGAAGTGGACATCGCCGACGACAAGATCATCACCTTTCCCAAGGGGCTGCTGGGCTTCACCAGTTTCACGCGCTATTGCCTGCTGGAACCGCAGGAGGACGCGTGCTTCTTCTGGCTGCAGAGTCTGGACGACCCGGCCCTGGCCTTTGTGGTGACCGATCCGGCCCTGTTCGTGCCGGACTTCTCGGTGCCGATCCGGCCCGAGCAGATGAGCGACCTGGACATGGGCGGCCTGCAGGAGGCCCAGGTGTTTGTGATCGTGAACAAGGTGGAAGGGAGCCTGACGGGCAACCTTCAGGGCCCGCTGGTGGTGAACACGATCAAGCGGACGGCCGAGCAGTTCGTGCTGGCCGAAAAGCGGTGGTCCACCCGCCACCCGCTCTTGAAACTCAACGCGGAGCAGGCGGCCCGGGCCATGTCGGCCTGAACCGCTCGCGCCCGCGTCAACGCCTTGCCCTTCTACAGCGGCCTTGCTCATCTCTTGTTGGTGGTCATGGATGACCACCGCCTCCTGCCCCCCCCGCCCGCCGCGGCACCCGTCGTTCGTCTCACCCGCA
The DNA here is from genome assembly GCA_964571915.1 of uncultured Phycisphaeraceae bacterium. Taxonomy (GTDB): domain Bacteria; phylum Planctomycetota; class Phycisphaerae; order Phycisphaerales; family UBA1924; genus JAEUIX01. The sequence goes on along the minus strand of CAZNEU010000359.1, from coordinate 4,545 downwards.
CCCTCAGCAGACGCTTGGAAGGACCCACGCAATGCTGGTGCTCAGCCGCCTTCGCGACGAAACCATCATGATCGGCGACGACATCGAGATCACGGTGGTGGACATTCGTGGCGACAAGGTTCGTCTGGGGATCACCGCGCCGACCCGCATCGCCGTTCACCGCAAAGAGGTGTACGACGCGATCCGGGCCGAGAATCAGCGCGCGGCGCAGATCCACCAGACCGACCTGGCCGCCCTCTCTCCCACGGGCACCGACCCCGCGCTCACCGCCAAGGTTCCGCTCCACGGCGTGCTCAGGGCCGGCGGCCTGGCGACGGGGGGGGCGGGGAGCGGTTCGCTCCGACCCAGGACGGGGGCGGGGCCCTCGCCGCTGCCGCCGGGTTCGCCGCCGCGCTTGGCACGGGAGGATCGGCAGTCATGAGGCCGCGTGAGAACGCAAACCAGGCAAGGTTCTGGTCCCGGGCGCGGGACCTGCGGCGTGCCGCGCGGAAGTTGCGCGGGGCGGATTGTGTTGCGCCGATCGGTGTTCACCCTGTCTACCCGTTGCCTCTGGCATGAGGCTTGCTCTTGTGTCGATCCCGTAGCAATCACGGAGGATTGCCATGTCTCGAATCAATTCCAACGTTCCCAGTCTGATCGCCCAAGCGAACCTGAACCGGGCCAATAGCGACCTGGACGTGCGTTTGCAGCGGCTGGCCACGGGCCTGCGCATCAACCGGGGCAAGGACGACCCGGCGGGGCTGATCGTGTCGCAGCGGCTGGGGTCCGAGATCAACGGCCTTGAACAGGCCGTGCGCAACTCGGAGCGAGCCTCCAGCGTGATCGGCACGGCCGAGGCCTCGCTGGCGGAGGTGAGCGACCTGCTCAACTCGATCAAGGGCCTGATCGTGGAGGCCGCGAACACGGGGGCGGTCTCGAGCGAGGAGCGGCGTGCGAACCAACTGCAGATCGACTCGGCGATCGAGTCCATCACCCGCATCTCCAACTCCGCGTCGTTCGGCGGGCTCAAACTGCTCAACGGCGAGCTCGATTACGTGCTCAGCGGCCTGAACTCCGCGTCCATCTCCAAGGCGACGGTGCTGGGGGCGAACCTGGCTGGACAGTCGAGCCTGGCGGTGAAGGTGGACACGGTGGTGTCGGCCCAGACGGCCGGCCTGTTTCTGCGGGGCGACCAGACGGGCGGCGGCTTCGGCGTGGGGCAGTTCCTGTCGTCGGTGACGCTGGAGGTGGCGGGGCCCAAGGGCGTGCAGACGCTCCAGATTCTGTCGGGCCAGACGTTCACGCAGGCCATCAACGCGATCAACACGTTCAAGGCCACGACGGGCTTGTCGGCGAGTTTCCTGGGGGCCACCAGCGGCAACGGCCTGGTCTTCTCGTCGGTGGAGTATGGGTCCAACGCCTTCGTGAGCGTGAGCCGGATCGGCGGGCCCACGGGCGGCGGCTTCTTCCAGACGTACAAGTTCGCCAACAACGCCACGCCGCCCGGCTCGGCGTTTGTGGTGGACGCCCAGATCGGGTCCGCGAACTTCGTGATCGCCAACCGCGACGAGGGACGCGACGTGTCGGCGATCGTGAACGGGGCCCTGGGGACGGGCAACGGCCTGAAACTCACGCTGCCGAGCACGACGCTGTCGCTGGAACTGATCCTGGGCAAGGCGTTCGCCACCACGCTGGGATCAACGACGACGTTCTCCATCACGGGGGGCGGGGCCCTGTACCAACTGGGCGGCAACATCAACTCCAGCCAGCAACTGCACCTGGCGCTGCCCTCCATCACGGCCTCGCGGCTGGGGGGCACGCTGATCAACGGCACGCTCCAGTTCCTCTCGTCGGTCGCCTCGGGCGGAGCCAACGACCTCAACACGGCGAACTTCGAGAACGCCTCCAACGTGATCATCACGGCGATCGACGAGGTGTCGCTGCTGCGGGGTCGCCTGGGCGCGCTGGAGAAGAACACGCTCGACACGAACGTGCGTTCGGTGCAGGCGGCCATCGAGAACCTCTCGGCCAGCCGCAGCCGCATCCGCGATGCCGACTTTGCGGTCGAGAGCAGCGAACTGACGCGCGGGCAGATTCTGGCCAACGCCAGCACCTCAACGCTGGCCCTCGCCAACCAGCGTGCCCAGAACGTGCTGCAGTTGCTCCGTCAGTAAGGAATGATGCGGACCCGCCGCTGGGCGCAATACCGGCCGAGAACCACGTCCCTCCACCCGCCTGAACCCCCCGCGGCCCCTTCGGCAATGCCGACGGGGCCGTTTATGCGTTTTATGAGGCCGAAATAGCGGGCCGCCGCCCCCACATCCTCAACCACGCCCGGATTGAGTCCGATGCCAAGCGTGCTCGGGCCATCAGGGGTGCCGAGTGGTGGGCCGAAGCAGAATCGGCCCACGCAAGGTCCGGACCCGACTGGTCGCGTGTTGCGCCCGGGGGACGGCACGGCTCGGTCGCGCCTCGGTTGGAGGCTCGCGGCGACCGCACGGCTGACCGAGATTTGAGCACGGAGGTTTCCTCAATGAGTCGCATCAATACAAACGTGTCGTCCCAGATCGCCCAGCGCATCCTCAGTGGCAACAGCAAGACGCTGAACACCACCCTGGAACGCCTCTCCACCGGCCTGCGCGTGAACCGCGGCAAGGACGACCCGGCGGGCCTGATCGCCAGCGAGAACCTGCGCAGCGAGAAGACCGCCCTGGGCGCGGCCATCAGCAACGCCGAGCGGACCGACCAACTCGCGAACATCGCCGAGGGTGGTCTGCAGGAAGTCTCCAACCTGCTGACCGACCTTCAGGGTCTGCTCACGCAGACAGCCAACAACGCCGGCCTCTCCGCCGAGGAGAAGTCCGCCAACCAGTTGCAGATCGACTCGATCCTTCAGACCGTGGACCGGATCGCGGACTCCACGAACTTCCAGGGCGTGAAGTTGCTCAACGGCAACTTTGACTTCCGCGCTGGCAGCGTGGCCGCGGGTGTGCAGGACTTCCGCGTGAACGGCGCCAAGGTGGCCAAGGGCGGCTCGATCAAGGTGCAGGCCCTGATCACGCAATCGGCCCAGCAGGCCGCGCTCTTCCTCTCGACGGGCGCCACCCTGAACCTGGGCGGCGCGGGCGGCCAGTTCAGGGTCGAGATCGGCGGGGCGTTGGGCAGCCGCGAACTCTCGTTCGCGTCCACCACGACCCGGGCCGACATCATCGCGACCATCAACACGTTCAGCGACGTAACGGGCGTGAAGGCCGTGCTGACATCGTCTGGTGCCGCGGAGACGATCGGCCTGCAGGCCACTTCGTTCGGCAGTTCCTCGTTCGTGTCGGTGAAGGTGGTGAGCACCACGGTCGCCACGGGCGCCGGCGTGGGCATCTACCGCTCGCGCAACAGCGCGGCGACGGACGCGGGCTTTGTCGATGCCGAGCAGGCCTCGACGAACCAGGGCGTGACGACCTTTGGGTCAAGCGCGGCCCAGAACAGTGTGCGTCAGAGCGGCCAGGACGTGGCCGCGACCATCAACGGCGTGGCCGCGACGGCCGACGGAAAGACGGTTCGCATCAACACCGACTTCCTCGACGTGGAGGTTACGTTCAACAAGGCCACCGCTACGGCGGTCGGCCAGGTGGGCGGCTCGTCGGGCTCGTTCACCATCACCGGCGGCGGGGCCGAGTTCCAGTTGGCCGGTCGCGTGGATATCGCCGGAAAGGTGGCCTTGGGCATCCAGAACGTCGCCACCCGCCGGTTGGGCGCGAGCGACTTCTCGACCACGGGCACCCCCTCAATCTCCTACCTCTCCGACCTGGGGGCCGGCAAGACGCTCAACATCGTCAACGGCGACATCCCGGGCGCACAGAAGGTGGTTACGGAGGCCATCCGTCAGGTGTCGAGCCTCCGCGGCCGCCTGGGCGCCTTCCAGAAGAACACGGTTGGGGCGACCATCCGCAGCCTCAACGTCAGCCTTGAGAACACCACCGCGGCTGAGTCGGTCGTTCGCGACGCGGACTTCGCCAGCGAGACCGCGAGTTTGACCCGCGGGCAGATTCTGGCCCAGGCCTCGACCAACGTTCTGGCCCTGGCCAATCAGCAGCCGCAGCAGGTGCTCCAGTTGCTCCGTGGCTAAGCCACGCGTTGAGCAGGGAAACCCCCCGTAGCCCACGCCGCCCCGGTCGAAGGATCGGGGCGGCTTTTTTTTGGGGTGCCCGGCGCGGTGTTGGTCCGATCACTTCTGTGCGCATGCCCCGCACCCGCACCAGACCGCCGCTTCCGGACCTGCCGCCAGCGTGGGCGGTGCCGGAGCGCGACTTCCGTACGTTCCTGCGGGTGGAGTGCGGGCTGAGCGTGAACACCCTGAAGGCCTACAGGGCCGACGTGGAGGACCTGCTGACGGAACTGGTGGGGGTGGGCCGACGAACGCCCGGGCAGGTTACGGCCCGCGACCTTTCGACCCATCTCTCGGCGCTGAAGACACGGCGGGCGATGAACGGCACATCGGTGATACGCCACCTGGCCACCACGCGCGTGTTTTTTCGCTTTCTCACCAGCCGCGGGCTGGTGAGGGCGAAC
>CAZNEU010000358.1:0-1781 GCA_964571915.1 uncultured Phycisphaeraceae bacterium | reverse complement strand
CGACGCGAGCGCCGCGGTGAACCTGTGCTGGCCCAGACGCGCCTGGGCGATGCCCGTGCGCGCGGACGGACTGTCGCGTTGGGTTTTCAGGAGGCGCTCGAAAGCCGACGCGGATTTCTCGAAGTCGTCGTGGCGGGTCGTCTGGCGGGCGATCGACAGCCAGGTGCCCCCCAGGCTGGAGAGGGCCAGCGTGTCCTCCGGCTGCTGCGCAAGCCGAGACTCCGCCCACGCAATCTGCTTGTACACCGCATGGTCGCCCGCGAAGAGCGGGTCCGGCGGGGGCGGAGCCTGATCCGGCGGGTGGCCCGCGGCCCACGGGCCGAGCGAACACGCGGCGGCCATGAGCAGGCTGGTTCGAAGCGGTCTGTGCATGCGAATCACCTGTACCGCTGCGACAGGTGAACCCACGCGGAGTGGGGGTACCCGGGCAACCGGCCTCCTCACGCCGGCGGTTGCTGCGGCTGCGCGAAGTACGGGAAGGTCGAGAGGAACGGCCGGTCGTTGGCGTTCACGCCGTCGGGCACGGACGTCTGATTGAAGATGAAGAACAGCAGCGTGTCGATCACGTCATCGGCCAGGCCGCGCCCGTTGGGGAACACCGTCGGGTTGGCGAACGTGATCTTGAGCGTGTCAGGCACGGCGATGGGGGCGAGGATGTTGATGTTGGTGGCGTTGGTGCCCAACCCCTGGAGCGACGCGACGATGTCGCCGGCAAAGTCGGTTCCATCGCGGTTGGGCGTGCCCAGATTGAACAGGTCCTTCTTGGCAGCGGGGATCAGGGCCGTGCTGATGGCCGGGTTGCCCGTGCGCTCGATCTGCTCCCAATCGCCGGTGGAGACTTCCAACTGCCGGCGCAGCCCGCGCCGCAGCGTCAGCCGCTGCCGCTCCGTCACGCCCCACACCTGAAAGACGCCGTCGGCATCAGCCAGTGCCGACACGGGCAGTTCGATGCAGATGGTTGAGCAGTTGAACCCCGCGAAGGTGTCGCGCCCGCCGAAGGTGCCGGCCCCGCGCACGAAGCGGTTGAAGCCCACCGCGTCAAAGAAGAACGGGTCGTCGGTGGGCCCGGCAAACAACTGCGCGCCGCTGGGTGCGTGCGTCGTGATGACGGCCGCGTTCGCGGCCGCGTTGGTCGTCGGCAGCGTCACGTTGCCGCTGAACGTCGTGCCGTTGGGCAGCCGCGCCGTCACCATCTGGGCAGCGTTGGCCGCCGAAAAGGTGAACTGGATGTCGCGGTCCTGGATGCCGTCGTTGTTGAAGTCGATCGCCAGGCGGTAGCGGACGTTGGGCGAGAAGCGGTTGGCGTTGCCGGCCGTAACGGGCGTGAACGGATTGACCGTGAGCGCCAGCACGATGCGCGTCGGGTCGTTGGGGCTCTTGAACACGTAGATGTCGTTCAGGTCCGCGGCCGGGTCCTGATTGATCAGCGGCGCTTCTTTGTGGTCGGCCACGAGGGCCGCACTTGCCACGGCGCCAGCAAGAGCCACGCCCATCACGCTCAGAGAAAACCGTTGCATAGAAGCTCCTTTTCGCAAACCAACACCACACCCACCACGCGACACCCAGCGACATTCCTCGCCACCAGCCGATCACCGCTACGACGCAACACCTCATCGAGCGGCGGCATCGCGCGACGGGTGAGGGCACATCCTACCACAGATGGTCCCTGCAACGCAAGTCCCTTCGGGGCAGCGGGGGGAACTCGCGCGTTCTCTGCTCGGGTGCGGCGGCCATCCGCGATTCTCAATCACCATTGATGATTATTCGGTATTTGTTTGGAT
>CAZNEU010000357.1:0-4489 GCA_964571915.1 uncultured Phycisphaeraceae bacterium | reverse complement strand
AGCGGGCGAAGGCGCTGCGGGAGAAGACGGTCGGCCAGTGAGGGTGAGACCCCCGTCCGTGCCGCCGCGTCCGTGCCGCTGCGTCCGTGCCACCGACTCTGGCTGCCTGGAGCCAGAGTCGGTGCCTTACGCCGCCGTCATCGCCGCCCTCGGGGGATTGATCCGCCCCGTGTTCACCACACCGGGCAGAGCCGCGGTCGCGTCAACAATCGGCTCGTCGCTCCCCGCCGGCGACACGTACACCCGCTCGATGTGCGGGCAGACGCGGCAAAGAAGTTCGTGCGTAATCGTGCCCGCCTGCCTGGCGAGCGTGGGCAGGTGATTCGGCCCTTGGGGGTCGCGCCCGAAGAGTTCGATCTCGGCCCCCACGCACGCCAGCGACTCCGGCAGGCCCGTGACATCGATCGTGAACTGGTCCATGCTCACGCGCCCGATGATGGGGGCGAACGCCGGGCGGTCCAGGGCCGCGGCACGCTCGCCCGCGCCCACCTTGGGCCGGTCGTACATCAGGCCCGTGAGGCCCACCTTGCCGAGGTTGGAAAGGCCCAGCGGGTAGCCATCGGCATACCCCACCGGCACCAGTGCCACGCGCGTCGGACGCGCGGCCTTGAACGTGCGGCCGTAGCCCACCGGCCACCCCTTGGGCACCTCGTGGATATGGGCGATGCGGCTGAGCCAGCGCACCGCGGGCTGGAGTTGCTTGCCGAAACTGGCAAACTCCACCGCCAGCGGATCGGTGAAACTCTCGAAGCCGTAGCCGTACAGCCCCTGCCCGATCCGGGCCATGGTGGCGTGGAAGGCTCGCCCCCGCAGGGTCGCGGCGGTGTTGGCCGCGTGAATGGCAAAGCCGGGTCCACCCGCGGCGGTGGCCGCGGCAATCGCCGGCGCGATCATGGGCTTGAGGTCGTCAAAGAAGGTGCGGAAGGCACGGGCCTGCTCGCGGGTGAAATCGGCCTCGGTGCTGGGGCTGGAGAAGTGCGTCATCAGGCCCGCCAGTTGCAGGCGTGGCGACGCGAGCACCAGTTCCACGATTCGCTTGGCATCCGCCTCCAGAGCCCCGCCGCGCGACATGCCGGTGTCGAGTTGCACATGCACGGGCAGGCGCAGGCCCACGCGCGAGCCCGCCGCGGCAAGGTCGCCGACCTGCTCGAGATCATGCACCACCAGGTGCAGGCGGTTGCGCACGGCGAGGCGATAGATGGGGTCGCTGCGGTCGATGGTGCGCACGGGCATGAGCACCAGCAGGGGCGTGGGGATGGGCAGTTCGGCCAGGTCGCGGGCCTCGTCGGTGCAGTACACCGCGAGCATCTCGACACCGCTGGCGGCGAGTTTCCTGGCGATGCGGGCCCCGCCCATGCCGTAGGCATCCTGCTTGACGATGCCGCACACGGCGCGGCGTTGGCCGGGGCGGTGCTCGGGCTCGTCCGTCCTGCCCTCGGCACCATCATCCCGTCCCGCCCCCGTCGCCCGCGGCGCATCGAGGATGGAACGAAAGACGGCGAGGTTGCGCCCGACGGCGGCAAGGTCCACTTCAAGACGACTGGTGGCCACATGAAACTCCGGAACAGGTGATAGGGGACAGGTGGCAGGGGACAGCCAGAAGACTGCAGCGCGGCTGGGCTGACCCCTGTCCCCTCTCCCCTGTCCCCTCTTCATATCGACCCGCCCACCAGCATAGAATGACTTTGTCAAATGGCCACTCTTGTGGCCTTGAGCCGTGCCTCGCGTCGTGGCTCATTCGTTCACGTTCGACCGCTGCTGCGGTCGCCCGGCCCGCGGTCAGATCGCTCAGGCGTATCTGACCCACGCGAACGGTCGGGGCACCGAGCCACCCTTCATGAACACCACCCATTCGCCGCACGAGCCCCAGGCTCAGCCTGTCGATCATTCCATCACGATGCCGCAGGGCCACACCAACAACGGTGGCCCCGCGTCTCAGGCGGCGCACGGTTCACACCACCGCCACGACGCGCAACCCCCCCACCCCCACACACCCCCGCAGCTCGCCGCGCGTCGGTCTGCGCACCGCAACGATGCGGGCCAGATTACGCCCAGTTTCGATCAGCAGCACCCGCCCAGCAGCAGCATGGCCGAGGCCGTGTTCGACCCCACCGCCACCTTCGAGAGTTTGGGCCTGCGCGACAGCGTGGTGAAGAGTTTGCGGGCCAAGGGCTTTGACCGCCCCACCAAAATCCAGGGCCTGCTCATTCCGCCCATGCTCGCCGGCAAGGACCTGATCGGTCAGGCCCGCACCGGCACGGGCAAGACCGGCGCCTTCGGCCTGCCGCTGCTGCACATGTGCGACCGGGGCGTGCCCACACAGGCCCTCATCATGGTGCCCACGCGCGAACTCTGCCTGCAGGTGGCCGAAGAGATCAACACCCTCGCCATGCAGACGCCCATCCGCGCCTGCGCCGTCTTCGGCGGCGAACGCATCAAGACGCAGGTGGATGCCCTGCGCAAGAACCCCGAGATCATCGTCTCGACGCCGGGCCGCCTGATGGACATGGTCGAACGCGGCATCGTCAAACTGGGCAACGTGCGTTTCGCCGTGCTGGACGAGGTGGACCGGATGCTGGACATCGGCTTCCGCGATGACATCCGGCGGATTCTGAAGATGTGCCCCCCGCCGCGCACGGAGAGCACGCCGCCCGACCAACTCGCCCGCCAGACGGTGTTCGTCTCGGCCACGCTCCCCTCGGATGTGGAGCGGCTGATCCAGTCGCACTCGCACAACCCGCAGAAGGTGGTGGCGGTGGTGGAGGGCGCGCTCACGAACGCGCAGGTGCGGCAGTTCTACCTGACGGTTCAGCCGTGGGACAAGCGCCGCCTGCTCACGCACCTGCTCACGCACGAGGAGCCGGCGCTCACGCTGGTCTTCTGCCGCACCAAGCGCACGGTGGATGATCTGGTGGAGTATCTGCTGAAGAAGCGGATCGATGCGCACGGCATTCACGGCGACATGATGCAATCCAGGCGCAACAAGGTGATCGAGCAACTGCACGCGGGCGAACTGGGCGTGCTGGTGGCCAGTGATCTGGCCAGCCGCGGGCTGGACGTGGAGGGCATCACGCACGTGGTGAACTACGACATGCCCGAGGACCCCGAGGTGTACGTCCACCGCATAGGGCGCACGGCCCGCGTGGGGCGAGACGGTGTGGCGTGGAGCCTGGTGTGCCCGGACCAGGGCGACCTGCTCACGAGCGTGGAGCGGCTCATCAACACCGAGGTGCCCAAACTCGACTACCCGGACTTCAGGCCCGGCCCCGTGCCCGCCGGCCGCGTGCCCGTGACCGGCCCCAACAGCACGACGCGCCCGGCCGCCGCGCAGCCCTTCAACCGTTACGCGGCCACGGTGAACCCGGAACTGCCGATCGCGGGGTCGGTGCCGGTTGCCGCCGCCGCGCCTGCGGTAAGCACGGGCGGGTCCGCGTCTGCCGCCAACGGCGACGGCGGGAGCCGGTCGGCCACGTATGACCCCGGCGCGCATCCGGCGCCGGCGAGGAAGGCCGCGCCGACGACCATCGACACCAACAAGTTCCCCGGCGGCATTGTGCCGAGCAAACTCCCGCCCAAGCGGATGTGGGGGAAGGTCAAGAGTTGAAGTGGCAGAGTGTCTTCACGAGCCGCGAACGTGAGTGAGCGGTTTGCCCGTGCCATTGATGCCGGCGCTCTGGCCCACGTCCATGCGGTGGTGCCGATGCGCCCGCCTCAATCCTGATCGAACACGACCACGCCGCCCCGGCGGCACCCGCGTTCGGCGCAAGTTTCACCCCCCGCACCGCGGTCGCTCACACGGCAAAGACTTCGACACCGGCCTGCGTCGCCGCGCCCGCCAGCGCCGCGTCCTTCGTGGCCAAGGGCAACCCCAGCCGCAGGGCCAGTTCGAGATACGCCGCGTCGTAGACGGTGAGGCCGTGCGCGCGGGCGAGCGCCAGCGTGGCTCCCATCGCGTGCGCGGCGGTGTCGAGGTCGGTCTCAATCGGGAGGCCGTCCAGCAGCGCGAAGAAGTCCGTCGCTGCGGCCTCGGTCAGCCGTTTGCGGCGCAGACCCATCAGGAGCGTGTTCGCCACCTCCAGCCGCCAGTGGCCCGGCACCACGCCCGCTTCCACACCAACGCGCCGCAGCATCGCATCCGCCGCGGCGGAAGCCTCGTCATGAAAGCACCAGGTCATCGCTACCGAGCAATCCACCACCACCGGCATCAGCGGCGCCCCTCATTGATCATGTCGCGAATCTTCAGACCCCCCAGCGTCTGCCCCTTGCGCAGTTCCAGCAACGCAGCGATCGTGGCTTGCACCTGCGCGGGGTCGCGCTTCTGCACCGGCACCAACTCCGCCACCGGCCGCCCGTGCTTGGTGATGGTGATGCGCTCGCCCTTCTCCACCCGGTCGAGGAGTTTCGAGAAGTGCGTCTTGGCATCGAAGGAACCGAACGAGACCATGGTGCTGCTCCGACCGGCGAACGTCAAATACATCTAGTCGTCAAC
>CAZNEU010000356.1:0-5090 GCA_964571915.1 uncultured Phycisphaeraceae bacterium | reverse complement strand
AGGAACGGCTCGATCTCCATGTCCAGCAGGCGGCCGATCGCGCTGGCCGCGTCATTGGTGTGGAGGGTGCTGAAGATGAGGTGGCCGGTGAGCGCGGCACGCACGGCGATCTCCGCCGTCTCGGCGTCGCGGATCTCGCCCACCATGACCACGTCCGGGTCCTGACGCAGGATCGAGCGCAAGCCGGTGGCGAAACTCAGGCCCCGGTCGGGGTTCACGGGAATCTGGTTGATGCCGGTGAGTTCGTACTCCACCGGGTCTTCGATGGTGATGATCTTGAGGCTGGGGTCGTACAGTTTGCACAGCGCCGCGTACAGCGTGGTGGTCTTGCCGCTGCCCGTGGGGCCGGTGACCAGCACCATTCCGTGCGGCAGGGCGATGAGCCGGTCCATCTCGCGCCGGTGCTCTTCACCCATGCCCAAACTGGCCAGGTCCAGCGTGATGGACTGCTTGTCCAGCAGGCGCATCACCACGCTCTCGCCGTAAATCGTTGGCACGGTGCTCACGCGGATGTCGATCTTGCGGCCCTCGAAGCGGAGCGTGATATGGCCGTCCTGCGGCACGTAGCGCTCGGCGATGTCCATGCCGGCCATGATCTTCACGCGGCTGGTGATGGCCGCCTGCAGGGCCTTGGGGGGCGAGTTCTGCGGGCGCAGTTCGCCGTCAACACGATACTTCACCACCAACTCACGGTCGAAGGGTTCGAGATGGATGTCGCTGGTGCGGCACTTGACGGCTTCGAGGATGATGAGGTTCACGAGGTTGATGACCGAGGGCTCCTCGGCCATGCGCTGCACGTCCGAAGCATCCACCGCCTGCAGGTTGGCGAGCAGTTCGTCTTCGCTCTCGCCGTGCCCGCCGCTCAGGCGCTCGGCCATCTGCGTGGCGGTGGCGCCGAAGGCCTCGCGCAGCATCGCATCCACGATCGCCACGGGCGCCTCGACCCGCGACACCGGCCGGCCCGCCACCGTGGCGATCTCGTCTGCCGCGGCATCGTCGGCCACGTCGCTCATGGCCACGAGCAAACGCCGCCCCGCGAACGCGTAGGGCACAGCGCGGCAGCGTGCGGCCTGCTCCGCGGAGATCAGCCGCGCGGCCTCGCCGTCGATCGCGGGCTTGTCGGCGAGGGGCAGGATGGTGGTCGAGGTGCTCATGCGGCAGCAGGCTCACGAGGAAATCGGATCACCACAAGGCACAGAGGGCACAAGCGAAAAGTCAAGACCGGCCACAGATGAACACAGATGCGCACAGGTGAAGATAGACCTGGCAGCGGGCAGAGGCCCGCGACAGCCGCACCCACACGCAGTGCCCGTCAGGCCCGCGACAACAGCCGCCTCGCCCGCAGGATCGAAATCCGCCTCGCGGCAAAGGCGGCACGAGCGGCACTTGCCGATCTGTGCCCATCGGTGTCGATCTGTGGCTGATCCATGCCTTTCGGTCAGAGCCCGCCCTGCGGCTGCTGGTTGTTGCGGTTGCCACGGTTGGGGCGGTTGCCACCCCCTCCGCCACCGGCCGGGCCGCCCGGACCAGCCGGACGATCTCGCTCCTCGGCGCGGCGTTCGGGCAGTTTGGCCTGCTGCTCGGGCGTGAGCAGGTCCTTCACCTTCTTGATCGTGGCGGTCTCGATCGCCTCACGCTGGTCGCGGAGTTCACGCTGGGCGGGGTCGCCCCCCCCCCCACCCATGCGGGCCATCATGTTGGAGATGGAGAAGTTCTCCTCCTGCTGCTCGATGACCTGCTCGGCCCTGGCGTTGAGCGCGGCGCTGTCGCGGACGTACTGCTCGCGGACCGCGTCGAGGGAACCCTTCACGTCGGCGCTCACATCGTCCATCTTCAGGGCCGCGTCCACCACGCGCTGGCCGTGCCGGTCGCGGTAGATGTCGGGAAAACTCTCCTTGCGGAAGGCCACGTTGAACTGCGCCCCGGCGACCTCGGGCAGCACGCTCTCGATCTGGCGGGCGTAGCGGCGGTTCACATCGCGCACCTTGGTGGCGTACTCGCGGCCCTGCTTGATCATCTCGTCCATCTGGGCCATGCCCTCGGGGCTGCCGAAGTTTCGCATGCCGCCGCCGTTGGCCGCCATCTGCTCGCGGGCCTTGTCGCTGAACTCGTCCCGCTTCACGAGTTCACGGTCCAGGTCCTGCTCGTAGGTCTCCAGCACGGGCAGGATGGGTGCCTTCGCGTCGACGGGAAGGTCGAGCTTGTCGATCAGTTTCACGAGGTCGGGCCGCTCCCCCGACATGAGGCCGCGCTTCAGGCTCACCTCGCGACGCTGGGCCCGCTCCACCGTCGGCCAGTTCGCGGCCTGCTTGTCGTCGAGCAGACTGCGCAGATCGTCCATGAAGGCCCTCTCTGCCTTCGCCACGCCGTCGGAAAACGCCTGCCGCTTCGGGGCCAGGTCCTGAAAAACGCTCGGGTCGCGGCTGTCGCGGAACTCGTCGCGAGCCTTCTCCATGGTGTCTCGCCACGCCTCGGCCTTGGCCTGATGGGCGGCCATGTAACTCTCGTGCAGGGCCTTGGCCGCGTCGCTCTGGTCGGCCGTGAGGGACAGATTCTTGCCGTAGCGGGCCAAGGCCTCGGAGTTCAGACGCGGATCGAGGTCGTTGCCGCCGCCCAGGCCGCCGAACATGCCTCCGCCGGGGCCGCCGCCCATCATGCGCGCTCCCCCCCCGCCGGGCTGGGCAACCGCCACGTTCTGCGCGCTCGCCGCGCTCGCCGCCAGACCAACGACAGACGCGACCGCAAGCACGCGGACAGACACCGAAAGAAGTTTCATAAACCACACTCCAAGAACAGCCGCGCGCGAATGCCGCGGCCCCCAGACCAGAACCCAACGCCCGGACCCGCTTTCTATTGCAAGCCACACAGAACGTTGCGAGAAGGGATGCGCGGGGGAACCACCCCCGTCGGCCGCGCCCCGCCCGCCACCCGCGAACCTGTCAAACACCGACCGCGACCGCCCTCTGCTGCGTCTCGAAGGTGGTCGGCCGCTTGTCTTCCATCATCTGCACAAAGGCATCAAAGAGGTACGCCGAGTCGTGCGGGCCCGGAGAGGCCTCCGGGTGATACTGCACGCAAAAGAGCGGCCGCTGCGTGAGGCGAAAGCCCGCGAGCGTCTGGTCATTCAGGTGCATGTGCGTGGCCTCGCCCCCCACGGCCCTGAGCGACTCCGGATCGACGGCAAACCCGTGGTTCTGGCTGGTGATCTCGACCCGCCCCGTCAGCACGTTCTGCACCGGTTGATTCGCACCACGATGGCCGAAGGGCAACTTGTACGTGCGCGCCCCGATCGCCAGCGCCAGCAGTTGGTGGCCGAGACAGATGCCAAACGTGGGGATGGGCGTGGCTACGCCCGGCCCGATCACGCCGCGCAGCGTGTTGATGGTGGCCTCGACCGCCGCCGGGTCGCCCGGGCCGTTCGAGATGAACAGACCATCCACCTGCCCCGCTCGGTAGGCGTGGTTGATTTCGGCGGCGGGAATATCGTGGGGCACGACGCGTACATCGCAGTTGCGGTCGGCGAGGTGCCGCGGGATGTTCATTTTCGCGCCGCAATCGAGGGCGAGCACGCGATAGCGCTTGGGACTGGAGGGCCTGGCGCGCCCGCCGAAGCGCGGGGCGGGCAACTGCACCGTGGGCGACCACTCACCCAGCGTTTCCCGCCACGTCTGTTGGCTCGCACACCCCACCAGCGGCACGAGGTTCTGGCCGTTCATCGAGGGGGCCTCGCGGGCCATCTTCACCAGTTGTTCGCCGGTCAGGTCGGCACGGTCTGAAATCACGCCCTGCATCACGCCGGTGGAACGCAGGCGGCGGGTGAGCGCCCGCGTGTCGATGCCGTGCAGACCCAGCACGCCCTGACGGGCGAGATAGGTCGAGAGGTCCTCGGTGGAGCGGAAGTTCGACGCGATCCGCGAGAGTTCTCTCACCACAAACCCCGACACCTGCACCTTGGTGGATTCCACATCCTCGGTGTTGATGCCGTAGTTGCCCATCATGGTGCTGGTCATCACGAGAATCTGGCCCGTGTAACTCGGGTCGGTCAGGGCCTCCTGATACCCGCTCATGGCGGTGTTGAACACCACCTCCGCGGCCACCGCCAGCCCCTTGCCCACGGCCCCGAACGCCAGACCATCGAACACCGCTCCGTCTTGCAGAGCGAGCCGACCGACCACGGGAGCGCCGAATCCGTTCGTCATGCGTTACTGTAGCGCAAATGACAGGTCTTTTCGGCCAAGACGCGCCCCGTCCAGACGACTCACCCGCGGATCACACCCCGGGGGACCGGTACGTGCGCGTGGCCATCGAGCGCTCGCTGGAACGCGCCACCGAAGCCGCGATCGAGAACACGCTCACCTACCGGGCCGATGCCGATGTGCAGCCGGGCGACCGCGTGCGCGTGCCCCTGGGTGCCCGCAACCGGCCCACGCCGGGCATCGTGGTGGTGGCCGGAGGCGCGGAACTGCTCGACGGCCTGAACCCCGCTCGCGTCAAACACATCCTCAACCGCACGGGCGGTGCGGACGGGGGCGCGGGATTCCCCGCGAACCTCCTCCCACTCGCGCACTGGATCGCCGAGTACTACATCACGCCGTTGGGCATGGTGCTGGGCGCGATGATGCCCGCCGCCGCGAAAAAGGGCATCGGCGTGAAGCGCGTTGCGTACCTACGCCTGCCACAAGTCGTGGGTGAAGTGGTCCCTTCCACCGACACCCCACCTTCCCCGCTCTCCCCCGCGCTGGCGAAGAAACTGGCCGCGCTGCAAGCGCTCGACGCGACCACGTTCCCCATCACACCCAAGGACCTGCACGCCCGCCACGGCATCACGCCCGCCGCGCAGAAACGCCTCATCGCCGTCGGCCTGTTGAGCCGCGAGGAGCGCACCGAAGTTCATGCGGCTCACGCTCCGGGTCCTTCGGCCACGCCACCCGCTTCCACGGCGGGCCTGATGCCACGTCCCCTCCCGACACTCACGCCCCACCAGCGCGAGGCCGTCGCGGGCATCACCGCCACGCTCGGCACGTTCACACCGCACCTGCTGCTGGGCGTAACAGGCTCCGGAAAAACCGAGGTCTACCTGCGCGTGATCG
>CAZNEU010000355.1:0-3730 GCA_964571915.1 uncultured Phycisphaeraceae bacterium | reverse complement strand
CGCTGGCCGCGTTCTCGGAGACGAACTTGATCTGCGGGCAGCGAGCCTGCATGAGGCGCAGCCAGTAGTAGTTCGCGGCGGGGCTGGGGAACTTGAACGCATCCAGCCCGACGGTGCCGGCCCCGACAGACGCGGCCATGTCGATCTCGGCGAAGCCCAGGGCCACGTCGCGGGGGTTGTAGGGATCGAGCAGGTGGCCGGTCTGCGGATTCCACTCCTGCATCACGCTGATCGAGTGGCCCCACCAGAAGCCAAGTTGCAGGCCGGGATCGGTGTTCAGGGCCGTGAGTTCGTAGAGCGTGCCCAGGGCGTTGGGCAGCGTGAGCAGGCCGGTCATGAACTGGAAGGGGAAGTTCAGGGGCGACTGGTTGAACACGCCCGAGGGCGTCCAGAGCATGACGCGCTTGAACCCGCCCAGCGCGTGTACAGCGCGCAGGTGGTCGGCCCACGGCCGCCAGCCCCACACGTCGGGCCGGAAGTTCGCACCCGCGAAGCCCCGGGGGTTGGTGGGGCTGACGAAGTCCATGAAGGCCACGGCCTGGCCCAGCACCGGGCGCGGATCACGCTGGTAGCGCACCGGCCCGTAAGAGGCCTGGAAGTAGTCGCGGTACGGCACCAGCATGTTGAGCCACGACTGGGCCCCGCGGATCGCCCGCACCGTCATCGTGTAGGTGCGCGTGGCGCCGGGCATCAGGTCGGCGTTGAGACGGAAGCCCGCGGCCCACGAGCGGCCCCCGCCCCCGCCGGGAAGGGGCGCGCTGGCCACCACAAACTTCTGCACGGCCTGGTCGTACAGCAGCGTGGGATACAGCAGGCTCAGGCCCAGCGTGTGTACGCCGTCGCCGATGATCGTGACCGGGCTGTAGACCGCGCCGGGGTAGGTGTCGATGGCCTGCTGGTTGTACGAGGTCCACTGCAGAACCTTGGTGTCCTGCCCGAACTGCCAGAACCGCAGGGCCTCGGGGAACTGGATGCCCGTGAGCGCCACCGTGCCCAGGCGGGCGGGCGCGCCGGTGGTGTTCGTGTAGGTGAAGGTGATGTCGGCCCCGTTGCTCCTGATCGTGAAGGTGATCACCGGGTGGAGCGGCGTGTCGTAATACACCGGCAACTGGGGGATCACCAGTTCGCGCTTGGTGATCGAGTCGTACAGCGAGAAGTACCTGAGGGCGTTGAGCGACGAGAGGAAGCCCGCGCCCGGGTCGTTGTCGATCGGGCCGGGCATGATCGGGCGGTTGCTCTGGGCGGGTGCCCCGGCCACCTGCGCCGTCGCCGCGCTGACGGCGGGAAGGCACAGCACGCACGCGGCGAGGCGGGCGAGCAAGCCAAGCGAGAGACGGCGGACGGAGAACTCGATCAAGACACACACCACTAGCGAGGCCGCGCACGTCTCCAAACGAAACGACCGACAGGGCGACTGGCCAAAACGCACACACAACCATCGATTCGTTCCGCTCGACCCTGCCCCCGAACATCCGCGGCCGAGTGGGCGACCGCGAATCGAGCCGATATCCAGGTCGGCGTTACGTACAAACACTCTATCTGCAAAGTGCCCTAGGGCAAGGATATTTACCCTATTATCGCGCACCTGTGAAAATAGGGAACTTTCCGGGGTTTTCAGGGCACGGGGCGGCCCGACAGGCTCACGTCGACGACGATCGCGCGGTGGTCCGACACGCCCGGGTCGAACGTACACCAGCCCAGAGCCCGACCCGGCGGCGGTAGCAGCGCTTGGTCGATCTGCAACACGGGCGAGCGGCGCGGCCAGGTGGGGTCAAGGCCCCAGGCGACCTGGTCGAACGCGCTCTCAAAGGGGCCGAAAGCGCGGCGCAGCGAGGCCGAGCCGCGCGGGATGTTGAAGTCGCCGACGATGGCCAGCGGCGTGCCCGGTGTCAGTTCAGCGATGCGGCGGGCCACGGTCCCGGCCAGTTGCCACTTAGACCGGAGGGGATCGGAGGGCAGGTCTACGTGCCAGAGGACGATGGGCGGCTGGCCCTCGGCCAGCGGCGCGAGCCGGATGACGGTCAGGAAGCCCGGATCGGCGTTGCGAAACTGGCGGCGTTGCAGGCCCAACCCGGGGCCGTACGAGTTGTAGAGCATCTCCCAGTTGGCACGGAAGTCGTCGGGGGCGGGCGGCAGCGCCCCTGGGCGCGGCGAGACGAAGGCCGCGGAGACGGGGTCGGCCAAGCCCAGGGAGAGGGTGGTGGCGTCCACGATGGGGCGTTTGGAGACGATCACCAACATGCCGCGCCGGGCGACGTGCAGGCTCGACGGCAGGTCTTGCACGACCGCGGCGAACTGGTGCGGGGCCATGGCCGCGGTGGTGAGCAGCACGTCGGGGTCGAAGCGCCCGAGCAGCGGCAGGAGCAGGGCGGGGCGCGGCACCACGTCGGGCGAGGTGGCGTTCCAGTGCAGCACGCGCAGGGTCTGGGCGGTCGTGTCCGGGCGCTGCGGGCTGGTGATGGTTCGCGACGGCGTCAACGCCCGGTGAATGTGGGCCTCGGCGAGGCCCAAGTGCATCCACCCGGCCACAAGGGCCACCAAGAGCACGCGGCTGGCCCAGCGCTCGGGCACGCCCCTGCGCGAGGCCCGCGACAGCGCGTGCGCGATCAGGAACACGATCGTGAGCACGGTGCCGGCGGCGAGCAGCCAGAGGCCCGGTGCCCAGTAGAGGAACTGCGCGAGGTGAAAGCGATCGGTGAGGGTGCGGCCCGCCGCGTACGCGGCCAGGGGCAGGCCGGCGGTGAGGGCGGGGAGGAGGATCAGGGTTCGGAGGAGGATGCGGACCACGGGCGTGTGCGGGGTTGCTCGCGGGGGGACGCGTCGGGTGGGGGTGGGAGCGTTCAGCGTTCCGCGGCGTAAGCGGCGGCCGCGGCGGGGTCGTCGATGAAGGCGTTGTTCCGGGCGTCTTCGGCGGCCCACTGGTCGCGGAAGCGCTGGGGTACGAGGTCTTCGGCGGGGATGGGCCTGCCCA
Organism: uncultured Phycisphaeraceae bacterium; assembly: GCA_964571915.1. Classification (GTDB taxonomy): domain Bacteria; phylum Planctomycetota; class Phycisphaerae; order Phycisphaerales; family UBA1924; genus JAEUIX01. The sequence goes on along the minus strand of CAZNEU010000355.1, from coordinate 759 downwards.
GCAGCATGTACGGGCGGAGGGCGACGCCCGCCAGGAAGTAGAGGATGAGGCAGGAGAAGAAGCCCGCTGTGATCATGTCGAGGAACATGGAGGTCTCGCCGCGCGGGAGGCCGAGGACGTTGCCCAGGTTGGCGCCGACGGCAACGATGAAGTAGGGGTTGTCAAGCCGTTGGAGCACGAGTTTGTCGGCGACGGAGACGAGGCAGCCGAAGAACACGGCGTAGTAGATGATGCCGACCCACTGGGCCTCGAACCAGCCGTGGCCGATGATGCCCGCGCCCAGGTTGGCGGCGATGTTGAACTGCTGCTGGAGCAGGACTCCGAGCGCCATGGGCTTGCCGGGGTAGATGGCCCGCGGGATGGGGTTGACGAGGAAGAAGTGCAGGCCGTGCAGGGGGATGTGCTCGTACCGGTCCGGGTAGAGTTCCATGATGGCCACGGTGTTCAGGGACGTGTCCTGGAGGATCAGCCCGTGCACGATGTTGCGGGCCGAGAAGTCCGGGTTCTGGATGAGTTGGGTGAACTGGTTGGCGCGTTTCTGGAACGTGGCCACGCCCTCGTCCACGTGGTGGCGGCCGGCGTTGTAGATGATGAGGCACACGACCGAGATGGCAGCGACCACGGCCAACTGCCCGAGCACCTTCATGGGCTTCTGGTAGCGGAGTTGGTAGAAGAACCACATCCACGGCACCACGAAAAACACGCTGAGGAAGTTGCGGCGGTCGATGGATCCGACGACCGACAGGATGGTGGCGAACA
>CAZNEU010000354.1:0-13155 GCA_964571915.1 uncultured Phycisphaeraceae bacterium | reverse complement strand
CGGCCAGCAGAATGCCCCCGCCCACCGCCGCGCGGATGCGTTCCATCGCCGCCGCGCTGCCGCCCGCGGCCGCCGCCACGCCGGGCTTGAAGTTGACCTGGATGAAGTTGATCGCGTCGTTGCCGAACTTCTCGATCATGTCCTTGCGCGTGCCGAAGACCGCGCTCAGACTCTGCTCCACAAACTGCGAATCCACATCCAGAAACTTGCTGGCGATCTCCAGCCCCGGGCTGGTGATCGCCCCCACCACCTCGAACGTGTGCTCTTTCCCGTCGTGCGTGAGTTTCAGCGTGCTCCCCACGCCCAGCCCGCGGCTCACGTAGAACTCGCGCGCCACCAGCACCGCCCCGCCCCGGTCCAGTTTCGCCAGGGCCTCGCGGATGCCCGCCGTGTCCGTGGGCTGCACCCACTCCACGTTGGTCATCTCGAAGAACGGCCCGGGCTCGAACCCGAAAAAACTCGTCTGCCACTTCATCAGGCCCGCCACGCCCATCGCCGATCCGCTCGCCACATCCACGCCCTGCCGCGTGATGGCGCACGTCCGGCCCACATCATCCAGGGCGGCCACCCGGTCGCGCACTTCGGGCCGGAAGTTCAGGCCGTACACAAACGCATCGGGCAGGCGCATCGCATCCAGGTAGTCGCGCAGCACCGTGCGCCCCTGCGTCCAGATCGCCACCATCATCGCCAGGCCCAGCATCATCGCCCCGGCCGTGAACCCGTGCCGGTACGGTGTCGCAAAGATCGTCCGCCGCAACATCGCTCCCGGCAGGCCCATGAGGCGAGACACCACCCCCGCCAGCGCCCACGCCACCGCGAGTGTCAGCGGGACGCTGAGCACAAACGCGCCCGTCATCAGCGCCGGCACCCCCACCGCGGCGTGCCCCCAGAAGAGCATGTCCGTGTTGGTGAACGTTCCCACGATCAGCACTTCCGTGAGCGGCCCCAGCACGCCCACCGCCAGACACACCCACAGCCAGCGCCGCTTCACCGGCCGCGCCCGCACGCTCAGCCCCTCCAGCGGGCTCACGCTCGCCGCCTGCACCGCCGGCCACGCCGCCCCCAGCACGCCCGCCACCACGCACGAGAGGACCGCCAGCAGCACCCCCACCGGGTTGAAGAAGAAGCCTGCGGGCAACTGCTCCGGAAAAATCTGCACCAGCAGCCACGCCCCGCCGATGCCCAGTGGAACCCCCAGCACCGCGCCCGCCAGCCCCACACACACACCCACGAGCAACTGCGCGAGCGCCAACTGCCCCTTCATCGCGCCCACGCTCCGCAGGATCGACAGTTCCCGCGCCCGCTCCGCCACGCTCGTCGTCAGCCCCGTCATCACGATGAACGCGCTGGCGATGCAACTCAGCACGCTCGCCACCACCATGCCCACCCGATTGGCCTTGAGGTTGTCCTCCAGGCCGCTGATCACCTTCTCCGTCTCCTGAAGTTCCAGGCCCTTGGGAATGCTCTCACCCGCGCGCCGCGCCTTGGCCGCCGCTTTCGCGTCCGTCCCCGGCTTCAGCACCAGGTCGATCTGGTTCACCCGCCCGGGCCGGTCCGCCGCACCTTGCAGCGTGGCCAACTCCATGAACACATCCTCGGTCGTCACGAGCTCGCCCAACGGCGGCGGCCGCGAAATGCCCACCACCACCAGCGATGCCGCGTCGCCGAACTTCTCCACCTCCAGCCGGTCGCCCACCCTCGCGTTCAAGGTTCGCGCGCTGCGCAGGTCCACCACCACCTCGCCCGGCCCGGCCACCGCACGCCCCTCCAGCACCTCCAGCGGCCGCACGCGGGCCTCGTTGGCCACGTCAATCCCGAACGCCACGAACGTGCCCCGAGCCGCCGCGCGCTCGCCTTCCGCTGCGCGCCTGAGCGAAATCTGATCCCGCAGGCGCGCCACCGCCAGGTCCACCTCCGGCCACGCCCGCACCGCGTCCATCATCCCCTGGTCAAACGTCGTGTCGCCAACGTGCTTCAGGCGCAGGTCCGCCGCGCCCACCACGCTGGCCACCCGCCCTGTCATGGCCTGCGCCAGGCTCTCCATCGCGCACGACACCGCCGCGATCAGCGCGGCAGCCAGCGCCGCCGCCAGCGTCAGCAGCAGTGTTCTGCTCCACCTACCGGACAAGTTGTTGATAGCGAGCCGCCACGCCGCCGGCATCCAGTCCCTCCGATTCGATTGTGCCTGTAACCACCCCGTCGCGCAGCACGTACACACGCGCGCAGTGCGCCGCCGCCGCGGGCTCGTGCGTCACCATCATCACCGTCATCCCCTCCTGAGCCGCAATCTCCTTGAGCAGCACCCAGAGCCTCGCGCTCGACGCCGAATCCAGGTTCCCCGTCGGCTCATCCGCCAGCAGCACGCGAGGCTTGAACAACAACGCCCGCGCAATCGCCACCCGCTGCTGCTCCCCGCCGCTCAGCGCATCGGGCCGGTGCTTGCCGCGGCCCTCCAGCCCCAGGCGCGCGAGCAACTCCGCCGCCCGGTCGCGCATCCCGGCATCCTCCTTGCCCGCCAGCATCGCCGGCAGCGTGATGTTCTCGATCGCGTTGAACGTGGGAATCAGGTTGAACTGCTGGAACACAATCCCGATCCGGTGCCGCCTGAACAGCGTCAGGTCGCGCTCGCTCATCGTCTGCAACGCCTGCCCATCCACGACCACGCTCCCCGCGTCCGGCTGGTCCAGCGCGGCCATCAGGTGCATCAGCGTGCTCTTGCCGCTGCCGGAGGCCCCCATGATGCCGTAAAACCCCGGGGCATCGATCGACAGATCGACACCGCGCAGCGCCTCCACGCGCTTCTCGCCCAACTGATACGACTTATACACGCCCGTGCAGTGGATCATGAGAGGGGACTTCAGACGCGAGACTTCAGACTCAGACCTGAGGCTTCAGGCGGCGGACTCGTCCGGCTCCTTCCTGGCGTCTCGCGTCGGGAGTCTGGCGGCCCTCTCACGCCGGGTGCGCCGCGTCATACTTCGCCGCGTCGTGCAGTTTGGCAAGGGGGCCTTTGTCCCCGGTCTTCACCTTGATGAGCCACCCCTTGCCATAGGGGTCGCTGTTGAGGGCACCGGGGTCGTCGGCCAGCGCCCCGTTCACCTCGACAATCTCCCCGCCCACCGCGCAATAAATGTCGCTGGTGGTCTTCACGCTCTCCACCTCGCCCACGCCCTGCCCGGGCGTGATCTTCGTCCCCACCGGCTTCATGCTCACATACGTCACGTCGGTCAGGGCGTCCACGGCGTATTTCGTGATTCCCAGGGTCACCACATCACCCTCGGCCCTGTGCCACTCGTGAGAATCGGTATACACCCGGTCGCTCGGAGATGCCATCTTCGCAATCCTTTCTGGTTCTCTGTCCTGCGGGGCCAACTCTAGCCGATGCTCCCCCGTCTCTCCCCTTTCCTTCACTGGGCGGGGGGGAAGGCGCAGCCAGTGGGGCGGAATCCCGGTGGGGCGGACGTCCCGTCCGCCAACCCGATATCCTCTCCCGACTCACCCATGATCCTCACCCTTCTGGCAACCCCGGCGATCATGAAACTCAAGGCCGTGGCCACCCCCACGATGCCGGGCGGCAAACTCACGCCCGTCATGCTCCCCGCCTTCGCCCGCGAGCGCCTGGGCCTCACCGGCCTCACGCTCACCTCGCCCATCCTGGCCGGGGCCGACCGCGATGTGCTGGCCAGAATCCGCGATGCCGCCGACCGCGCCGGCTGCCCCATCCTGGGCCTGGTCGAACTCGAAACGCACTCGGTGGCCGACCCCGACAAGGCCGAGGCCACCGCCGACCGCCTGCAACGCCTCATTCAGGCCGCCAACTTCCTGGGCGCCAGTTCCGTGGGTGTGCCCATCCAGGCCCCCGACGATGACGACGCCATGACCGACGTGGCCGAGGTCGTCCGCCCTGTTCTCAAGAAGGCCGAGCGTCTCGAGATCAACCTCGCCCTCGCCACCGCCCCCGGCCTCGCCTCCAAGGCCGACCGCCTCGGCGAACTCCTCAAGAAGATCGGCGGCTTCCGCGTCGGCACCATGCCGGATTTCAAGTCCGCCCACGAATCCGGCGATGCCGCGGCGTACCTCAAGAAACTCGTCCCCTACGCCTCCACCGTCGTGGCCGTCTCCAGCAAGTTTGAGACCTCGGGCACCGGCAAGAACGCCAAGACCATCCACAAGCCCTACGACCTCAGGCCTTACTGCGAGGTCCTCCTCGCCGTCGGCTACGACGGCGTGGTCGCCATCGACTACCGCGGCAGCGGCGATGCCATCGCCGGCATCGAGAACACCCGCTCCGCCCTCCAGACTACGCTGCGCGAATCCCTCCCCGATCACGAAGACGATGATCTTGACCTCGACATCGATCAGATCGTGGCCGAGGTCGAAAAAGAGGCCGAGACCGAGGAATGACCGCCGCCCCAGGACCACCCCGCGTGCAGCAACCACCCATCGAGGTCGCCGCCCGCCCGACCCTCCCGCCACGCTTCATCATCGCCATCGACGGGCCCGCCGCTGTCGGCAAGTCGTCCGTCGCCGGGGGCCTCGCCGACCGCCTGGGCCGGGTCCTGCTCAACACCGGCGCCATGTACCGCGCCGCCGCGGCCGTGGTCATCGAACGCTCCATCGACGACCGCGACGCTGGCGCCGTATGCACGGCCGTCCGCGCGGCCGACCTCCACTTTGACTGGTCCACCCGTCCGCCCCGCATCTATCTCGGCGGGCGAGATGTGTCTGAACGCATCAACCTGCCCGATGTCACCGAGCGCGTCGCCGCGCTCTCGGCCATACCCCAACTGCGCGAACTCATGGTGGGCTGGCAGCAGCAGATCGCCCGGGACCGCCCGCACCTGGTGGCCGAGGGGCGCGACCAGACCAGCGTGGTCTTCCCCGATGCCGAACTCAAGGTCTTTCTCGACGCTTCGTCCGAGGTGCGTGCCCGCCGCCGCGCTCAGCAGAACCGCCGGAAAAACCTTCCCGCCGACGAGGCCGCGATCATGCGCGACATCCGCCAGCGCGACCAGATCGACTACCACAAGCCCGTCGGCCGCCTCATCCGCACCGACGACTCCATCTACGTTGATTCTTCCGCGCTCGACCGCGATGGTGTCATTGCCGCGCTCGAGCAACTCGCGCGGGCCCGCCTCGCGAGGGGCTGAGGCAAGGCTCCAGACGCCAGACTCCAGACTGGCGATTGGGTTGCGGGCCTTCGCACATGGCAGTCGGGGAACCCTGGAGTCTCGTGTCTGAAGTCTCGCGTCTGGTGTCTGAAGTCTTGTCTTCCCATGCTCCTTTCCTACCGCGCCAAAAACCCCGGCCGCTCGCTCGGGGCCATGCTCGTCTTCGAGGTCTGCTGGTTCGCCTGCTGGCTCGTCTTCACGCTGGTCTACCGCCAGCGCATCCGCGGCCATCACCACATCCCCGTTTCCGGCCCCCTTCTCGTTGTCGCCAACCACCAGTCGCACCTCGATCCGCCCGCCATCGGCATGGCCTTCCGATCGCGCCACCCCTCCTTCCTCGCGCGCGAATCGCTCTTCCGCGTCCCCCTCCTCGGTCCCCTCATCCGCGCCCTCAACTCCACACCCGTCGCCCGCGGCACATCCGACACCGCCGCCATCCGCACCACCCTTGCGCTGCTCGATCAGGGCCGGGCCGTCCTCGTCTTCCCCGAGGGCACGCGCTCGACAGACGGCCTACTGGGCCCCTTCAAGCGCGGCGTGTGGCTCCTGCTCTCCCGCGCCCAGTGCCCTGTCCTCCCCGTCGCCATCTCCGGTTCCAACACCGCCTGGCCGCGTGCGAGTCTCCTGCCGCGCCTGCTCTCCCCGCCCATCACCGTGCGCGTTGGCACACCCATCGCCGCCGAAACGCTTCTCGCACTCGGACCCGATGCCGGCCTCGCCCGCATCCGCACGGAGATCGCGTCGCTCCTCACCGGCTCTGGTGGGGCGGACATCCTGTCCGTCGCTTACTCCCCCTCCCCTCCCGCGCTCAAATCCCCCAGCGGCGAGAAGCACGCCTCGTAAGCCAGCAGCACCTGGGCCACACGCTCCATCGCCCCCGGCCCTTCCGGCGCGCCCGGCTGTATGCCCACCAGCGTCCTGAACGTGTAGAGCAACTCGGGGCTGCGAAAGTGCTCCACACGCAGGGCCGGCCCGCGATACTCCTGGTCCACCAGTTCATCCTTCAGCAGGTCGTCAATCTTGTCCCCCTGATGCACAAGGTCCTGCTCGATCGACTGGCTCAGATACCGGTGCGGCGTCACCAAACTCACGCACACCTGCCCCTCCTGCACATCCACCCGAAACTCCGCCGGCTCGGGGCTGGCCTTGCACAGGCACATCAGCCGCCCGCCGACCACCTTGACCCCGCCAAACACGCCCGCGGCGTGCGCCCGCTTGCCCACCGCTTCAAGCATCCGCACCAACGCCGGATTCGTTGCAACCATCGCCATACGGGCCGAGCGTAGGCCGCGGCACCCGCGCCTCACCCTCGACTCGCCCCGCGTGCCGCGCTAACCTCTTGCCCGTTCGACCCTGCCCAGGTGGCGAAATTGGCAGACGCACTACCTTGAGGTGGTAGCGCCCGCAAGGGCATGCAGGTTCAACTCCTGTCCTGGGCATTCTGGCTTGTCTTTGTGCCACCGACTCGCGAGGCCCTGCGAGTGAGTCGGTGCCCGCAACGGGGCGAGCACGAACTCACCCCCGCACCACCAACCGCCCGCTCCCCATCTTCCCCACAAACTTCCCGTCGCGGGCCACAATGTTGCCGCGCACGCTCACCACGCTGGGTCGCCCGCTGATCGGCCACCCCTCAAACGCCGAGTAGTCCGTCGCCATCTGGTGCGTCTTGGCGCTGATGGTTCCGCGATACGCGTGGTCGTACACCACCAGGTCCGCATCCCCGCCCACGCACACGCTTCCCTTGCCCCTCAGGCCGAAGACCCGCGCCGCGTTCGTGCTCGCCGCGGCCACAAACTGGTTCAGCGAAATCCTCCCCTCGCACACGCCGCGCGTGTAGAGCAGGTTCACGCGGTCCTCCACGCTCGGAATCCCGTTGGGAATCTTCGTGAAGTCGGATGCCGGGGGCCTCCCCATCACCTTCTGCGTGGCAAAATCGAAGGGCGCGTGGTCCGTCGCAACGGTGGAGATCACCCCGCAGCGCAGGTGGTCCCACATCTTGGGCAGTTGGCTCTTGTCTCGCAGCGGCGGGCTCATCACGAACTTGGCGCCCTCGAACCCCCCGTCGCCCGTTTTCTGCGTGGAACTGTGGTCCAGCACCAGGTGCGGCAGCACCACCTCCACCGTGGCCCGCACGCCCCGCTCGATCGCCGCCACGGCCTCTCTCACCGCCTCGTCGCAACTGGTATGCACTACGTACACGTGCGCACCCGTGAGTTCAGCGAACGCCATGAGGTGGGCCACGCCGCTCGCCTCCACGCGCACGGGGCGCGAGGCCTCGTGAAACTCGGGCGCCGTCTTTCCCGCCGCCACCAACTCGGCACAGCGTTCGGCCACCAGGGTCTCGTTCTCGCAGTGGGCCGTTACCACCACGCCCAGTTCTTGGGCCAGTTTCAGCGTGTGGTAGAGTTCGCGGTCATCCACGCCCAGCGCGCCCTTGTACGCCAGAAACACCTTGAACGACCGCACGCCCCGCTTCACGATCTCGCGCAGTTGCTTCTCCGCCAGCCCATCAAACCGCGTCACGCCCATGTGGAACGAAAAATCGCACGGGGCCACGCCCCGGGCCTTCCCCAGCCACGTCTCAAACGCTTGCATCGGCTCATCGCTCTTGCCGGGGCAGATCATCTCGATCAGCGTCGTCGTCCCACCCACCAGCGCGGCTCTTCCCGCCGTCTCCCACGTGTCCTTGGCAAACGTCCCCATGAACGGCAGGTAGATATGCACGTGCGGGTCGATGAACCCCGGGAACACGTACTTGCCCTTCGCGTCGATCACCTCGGTGCCGGCAGGGCACGCATTCTCATCAATGCCGCGCTCGATGCGCGCCACCGTCTCGCCCAGCGCGAGCACGTCGGCCTGATAATCGTCCGTCGCGGTGATGACCCGTCCGTTCTTGATGAGCAGCGGCATGGTTGTTCCTCGTTCCTGCAAGCGCGCCGTACAGCCTAGCAATTCCCGACACGGGGCGGCGTTCGTGCCCGCCGTCCCCAACAATGCCTTTCCGCCTTGTCTTCCTCCGTGCCCTCCGTGCCTCCGTGGTGAGTTTCCATGCCCCGCGTCCTCATGATCGACAACTACGACTCCTTCACCTTCAACCTCGTGCAGTATCTCTGCGAGTTGGGCGCCGAAGTCGTCGTCAAGCGCAACGACGCCATCACACCCGCCGAGGCCCTGTCAGGGGGTGGTGGGGGGTTCACGCACCTCGTCGTTTCGCCCGGCCCCGGCGCGCCGCGCGAGGCGGGTGTCTCGATGGCCGTCATCAAGGCCTGCGCGCCCGTCATGCCCGTGCTGGGTGTCTGCCTCGGTCATCAGGCCATGGCCGAGGCCTTTGGCGGCAGCGTCACTCGCGCGCCCAGCCTCATGCACGGCAAGCCCTCCGCCATCTCGCACGATGGCAAGGGGGTCTTCGCGGGCCTCCCCGATCGCATCGACGTCGGTCGATACCATTCCCTCTGCGTGCAGACCCACGATGTGCCCCCGCACTTCATCATCACCTCCCGTGCCATCAACGCCGATGGTTCCGAGGGCGAGGTCATGGGCATCCGCCACACCTCCCTTCCCTGCGAGGGCGTGCAGTTCCACCCCGAGAGCGTCCTCACACCCACGGGCAAGCAGATGATCGTCAACTTCCTGGCCTTCACCCCCTCCCAGAGGGAGGGGGCAGGGGGTGGGCAGCCCTCAGGTGGGGCGGACGCCGCGGCGACCGCCATCCGCTCATGACCTCCCCCCTCTCCATCCTCCTCTGCGGCACAGCGCTCACCGCCGCCCAGGCCGAATCGCTCTTGGGCGACATGGCCTCGGGCGCCCTCTCCGCCGCCGACTCCGCCCGCGCCCTCACCGCCCTCCGCGACCGCGGCGAGACCGCCGCCGAAATCGCCGGGTTCGCAACAGGCATGCGCGCCCTCGCGCTCAACCCCGGCCTCGATCCCGCGCTCACCAGCCGCGCCATCGACATCGTCGGCACCGGCGGCGACAACGCCGGCACCTTCAACATCTCCACCGGCGCCGCCCTCCTCGTCGCCGCCTGCGGCACGCCCGTCATCAAGCACGGCAACCGCGCCGTCTCCTCCCGCTCCGGCAGCGCCGATGTCCTCGAAGCCCTCGGACTGCCCATGCCCATGAGCCCCGCCGCCGCCGCTCTGTGCCTGCTCGAAACCAACTTCACCTTCCTCTTCGCCCCCGCCTACCACCCCGCCCTCGCTCGCATCGCGCCCGTGCGCAAGGCCATCGGCACGCGCACCATCTTCAACATCCTCGGCCCGCTCACCAACCCCGCGCAGCCACCCTTCGCGCTCATCGGGGCCTACGCGCTCCCCGTCGCACGCCTTATGGCTCAGGCCCTTGCCACGCTCCCCATTCGCCGCGCCGCCGTCGTCCACTCCGATGATGGGCTTGATGAGCCCACCTGCGCAAGCCCCTTCACGCTCATCGATGTGCCGACCCTCAACGAAGCCCACATCGACCCCGCCGACCTGGGCTTCACACGCTGCACGCTCGCCGAACTGAAGGGCGGCGATGCCCGCGACAACGCCGCGGCTCTCCGCACTGCGCTCTCCCCCGGCCCCGCCGGAGCCGGGCCACTCCGGGACACGCTCATCCTCAACGCCGCGCTCGCCTTCCGTGCCACCGACTCGCGAGGCTTGGCGAGTGAGTCGGTGCGTGCCGCTGCCGCCATCGCCTCCGGCCGCGCCCTGGCGCTGCTCGACCGCCTCGCCGCCTTCGGTTCATCGCTCCCCAAGGAGCGGCCATGAGCACTTTCCTCGCCGACATGGCCGCCTCCAGCCGCGCCCGCCTCGATGCTGCCCGCGCCCGCGAGCCCCTCGCCGCGCTGGAGTCTCGCGCTGGCTCCGCCGCGCCGCCGCGCCCGCTCACCCTCTCCACGTTCGACCTCATCGCCGAAGTCAAGCCCGCTTCACCGTCGCAGGGGGTGTTGCTCGCCCCGCCCCGTGCCGCCGAAGTCGCGTCCGCGACTTCGGTGGCATCGCTCCAGCAACGCTGCATCGCGCAGGCTCAGCACTACGCCCCCGCCGGTGCCGCCATCATCTCGGTTCTGACCGAACCCTCCCGCTTCGGCGGCTGCGACGAACTCCTTCGCACCATCAGCGCGGCCGTGCCTGTGCCCACCATGCGCAAGGACTTTCTCATCGATCCGTATCAGGTCGTCCAGGCCCGCGCTGATGGCGCATCCGGCATCCTCCTCATCACCCGCATGTTGAGCGATGCCCAACTCGCCGACATGCTCGCCGCGGCCCGCGCACACAGCCTCTTCGTCCTCCTCGAAGGTTTCGACGAAACCGACCTCGCCCGCACCTCAAGCCTCACGCCTGACGCCTCACGCCTCCTGCTCGGCCTCAACACGCGCAACCTCGCCAACCTCTCCGTCGATTCCACACGCCTCGAACGCCTCATTTCCCACTTCCCCCCCGGCTTTCCGCGCGTCGCCGAGTCGGGCCTGGCATCGCCCGAAGACGCGGGCCGCGTTGCCGCTCTCGGTTATCGCCTCGCCCTCGTCGGCACCGCCCTCATGCGCTCTCCCCAGCCCCAGGCCTTGGCGCGGGCAATGATCGCACGCGGCCGCGCCTCCGCCCTCGCCACGAAACCCACGGCGTAGCCCCTCAACTCGTCAACTCGCGCCTCATCAACTCGTCAACTTCCCCCATGAGCCTCCTGATCAAAGTCTGCGGCATCACCTCGCCCGAGGCCCTCGACGCGGCCATCAACGCCGGTGCGCACGCGGTGGGCTTCGTCTTCGCCGATTCGCCCCGCAAGGTCTCCACCACCATCGCCGCGAAACTTGCCAAAAAGGTTCCGGGATCGGTCCTCAAGTTCGGTGTCTTCCGCCACCCTTCGCCCGAACTTGTCGCGCGCGTGGCCGCGAGCGTGCCGCTCGATTTCGCCCAGAGCGACGCGAGCGACGAGGAGATGTTCAAGGGCTTCGCCCCCCAGAAGTTCCAGTTTCTGCCCGTTCTGCGCGACGGTCCCAACCTCACCAAAGACCTTGAAGTCGAACTCGCCCGCGGCCGGGGCCGCCCCATCATGATCGAAGCGCCCGTCAGCGGCGCGGGTGTCAAGCCCGATTGGCGCCGCATCGCCGCGCTCCGGGAGCGCCCGCGCACCTACCTCGCCGGCGGCCTCACGCCGGAGAACGTGGCCGAGGCCATCCGCGTCGTCAAGCCTTACGCGGTGGATGTATCGAGCGGTGTCGAATCCGCCCCCGGCATCAAAGACCCCGACAAGATCAAGGCGTTCATCGCCGCCGTGCGAGCCGCCAACGCGGCGGCCAAGCCCGGTACACCGACCGCGCTGCGATAGAGGCGAGCATTGGACACAGAGACGCAGAGGCACAGAGAGAAAACATGGGAAACCAAGTCCGCTCCGCATCCGCGCCCGCCCCGATCAGTTATGCCTTTGTTTCCACGCTGCCTCACTCCGCGATTGCCCGCGTGCAGTTCCTGTCTTCTCTCTGCGTCTCTGAGCCTCTGTGTCCAATGCTTCTCTGACCGCCATGCCCACACTCGCCTCACCACCTGATGCCCTCGCCCCCGCGCTCGGCCCGCCCGTCGATGAACTCGCGCGCCTGCTCTCCGGCCACTACCCCGATGCGCGCGGCCGCTACGGCCCCTTCGGCGGCCGCTTCGTCCCCGAAACCCTCATGGGCGCCATCACGCGCCTCGAAGCCGTCGCCAAGGAAGCCTTCGCCGACCCCGCCTTCCTCGCCGAACTCGACGAGCAATCGCGCACGTGGATCGGCCGCCCCACGCCCCTTTGCCGCGCCAATAACCTGAGCAAGCACTGGGGGGTTGACCTCTGGTTCAAGCGCGAAGACCTTGCCCACACCGGCGCGCACAAAATCAACAACGCCCTCGGCCAGACGCTTCTCGCCAAGCGCCTCGGCGTCAAGCGCATCATCGCCGAGACCGGCGCGGGCCAGCACGGCGTCGCCACCGCCGCGGCGTGCGCCCGCATCGGTTTCCCCTGCCGCGTGTACATGGGCGAAGTTGATGTAGAACGCCAGGCCCCGAATGTTCAGCGCATGAAGCGCCTCGGGGCGGAGGTGGTGCCCGTTACCACAGGCGACCGCACGCTGCGCGCCGCGATCGATGAGGCCCTTCGAGACTGGGTGAGCGACCCGCTCGGCACGCATTACTTGCTCGGCTCGGCCGTGGGCCCGCACCCGTTCCCCTTCATCGTGCGCACGTTCCAGTCCATCATCGGGCGCGAGGCGCGGCTTCAGATGCTGGACGCGAAGGCGGGGCCGGGCCGCCTGCCCGATGCGCTCTTCGCCTGCGTGGGCGGCGGTTCCAACGCCATCGGCATCTTCCACGGCTTCCTCGCCGACCCTTCCGTCGCCATCTTCGGCATCGAGGCGGGCGGCCGCGGCAGCGGCCTGGGCGAGCACGCGGCCACCATCTCCCACGGCCGCCCCGGCGTGCTGCACGGCTGCTACTCCATGCTCCTGCAAGATGCGGGCGGCCAGGTGCAGGAGACGCACTCGGTCTCGGCGGGCCTTGATTATCCCGGTGTCGGCCCCGAGCACGCGTTTCTCGCCGCGATCGGGCGTGTGAAGTACCAGCCGATCACCGATGCCGATGCCCTTGCCGCGGTGAGCGATTGCTGCCGCTTCGAGGGCATTTTGCCCGCGCTCGAACCCAGCCACGCGCTCGCCGCCGTCAAGAAATGGGCCGCCAGCAACCCGGGCTGCACCGCCCTCATGCACCTCTGCGGCCGCGGCGACAAGGACATGCCGATTTTGACCTCGGTGGCTCCGATGGCGTGAGTCCTGGGTACCCCCACTCTCCGAGTGGGGCGTTTGGGGTGGGGCGCCCCCACTCTCCGGGTGGGGTGTTGCGTGCGGGCAACTTGCAAGGCCGCGCTCCAATGCACGAAGGGAATCTGTTCCGCATGACTTCCGCCTCCCCCATCTCGCTCGCCATCCGCTCCCGCGCCTCAACCGGCGGCCCCGCGCTCATCCCCTACATCACCG
>CAZNEU010000353.1:0-2675 GCA_964571915.1 uncultured Phycisphaeraceae bacterium | reverse complement strand
TCGCCCGGCCGCTCCAGCAAATCCGGGAACGATTCGAGCGTGCGGGCCGTGGTGGTGCCCACCGCGATCACGCGCCCGCCCGCCGCGCGGGTCTCCACCATCAGCCGGCGCGTTGCCTCGGGCACGCGGCACCACTCCGCGGGCATCGGGTGCTGCTCCACCAACTCCGTCTCCACCACCATGAACGTGCCCTTGCCCACATGCAGCGCCACCTCGGCGCGGCGCACGCCCTTGGCCGCCAGCCGCGCCAGCAACTCCTGCGAAAAGTGCAGGCCCGCCGTGGGCGCGGCCACGCTCCCGCCTTCACCCCCCCCCGCCTGATCCGCCCTGGCGTACACGGTTTGGTATGCCGCGGAGTCGCTCTCGCTCGTCTCCGGTTGGGCGTGGTGCCTGCGTGCGGCACGGATGTAGGGCGGGATGGGCGGCAAACCCACACGCGCCAGCACACTGACGCTGGATTCGCCCACGGCTGCCCCATGCACGCGCACCACCCACGCGCCCTCCTCGCCCGCCTCCTCGCTGCGCGTGAGCAGTTCCAGCGACAGGCCTGTCTCAACTCCCGCGCCGGTCGCGAGCGTCAGACGCACACCGCGCTTCAGCCGCCGCGCTTTGAGCATGGCCCGCCAGAGCAAGCCCTCGCCCGGCACATCGGCCAGATACAGCCCCTCCGCCCGCCCGCCCGTGTCGGCCCGCACGCCCACAAACCGGGCCGGAATCACGCGCGTGGTGTTCACCACCAGCAGGTCTCCCGGCGCCAGCAGGTCCGGCAGGTCGCTCACACGCCGGTCCTCAATCGCCGCCCCCGGGTCAGCCCCCGTGTCGGGCCGCCGCGCCACCAGCAGCCGCGCGCTCTCGCGCGGCAGGGCCGGGTGCGTTGCCACCGCCCCCTCGGGCAACTCGTATTCCAGATCGTTCACGCGCAGCACCGCCCATCGTTGGCGTGTCGGCCCGGCACCACAGACCGGATAAACGGCCCTCGCCCACAGGTTGCCACGGCTCGCACACCGCCGCGCCGCCGCACGCCGGCCGTTCTTCTCGGACCAACCGGCCGTGGCCCGCCGCGGCACGCCGCTCGCCAGAGTGTGGGCGATGCGGATCACCGACCTCGTCAACCTGCTCATCCCCCCCGCGCCGCTCTCCCGCGTGCGCTCCGCCGGCGGCGCCAGCACCGACGGCGGCGGCTCACTGGCCCGCCAGTTTCTCAGCGGTGTGGGCCTTGCGGGCGACGGCCTTGCCGCCCCCACCACCAGCGCGCCGCGCCCGGTTGACGGGGCCGAGTTCTCCACGCTCGCCCAACGCCGCGCCGCGGGCAAGGGCCAGAGCAACGTGCAGTACGCCGATGCACCCGTAGACAGCACCTCCGACCCGCTGGGCACAAACACGCTCGGCGGCGTGGTGGAAAACTACATCCGCCGGCGTGCCATCCTCACCTACACGCTCCCCTCGGTGGGGCCGTCGGGCGCAAGTTTCAGCCTCACGTTCGACATTGAATCGGCCACACGCACCATCCGGTTCGTGCCGCCGGGCACCGCCCTCGACACGACGGGCTGAACCGGTGCGTCAACCCGCGTTCGGGATGTGCAGGGTGCCGCGCACGCCCATCCGGGCGGCCCCCCGGCCCGTCGAACCAACTCTGCACCTTCCCCACCGGCTCGGCACGCGCGGGTACACTGCCCTCTGAACGCATCCCCGCGGGCGCTGTGCCCACCGGGGTCATTCGGAGGACCGTGCCATGGCCGCCGCCCCCACCGCCTCTGCCGCCACCGTCCCTCACGCCGCGGGCGGGGGCCACGGCTCACCCGCCAACATCCGCAACCTGGTCCTCACCGGGCACACGGGCAGCGGAAAGACCACGCTTGTTGAACGCCTGCTCTTTCACACCAAGGGCATCGCCAAGATGGGCTCGGTGCTCGAAGGCAACACCGTCTGCGACTTTGACGCCGAGGCACGCCACCACAAGCACACCCTCTCCTCCTCCATCGCCCACGCCCGCTTTGACGGCAGACTCCTCAACCTCATCGACACGCCCGGCGCGGCCGACTTCTTCGGCCACGTCGTCAGCGTCTTCTCCGGGGCGGAGTTGGTCGCGGTCGTCGTCGATGCCGCCAAGGGCGTGGAAGTGACCACGCGGCGCGTGATGAAGATCGCGGCCGAACTGGGCCTGCCGCGCCTGCTGATCGTGAACAAGATCGACCACGACTGCGACCTGCCGGCCCTGCTCGACAGCATCCAGGAGAGTTTCGGCGCCGAGTGCATCCCCATCAACCTGCCGATCAAGAACAACACCGACGTGGTGGACGTCTTCGAGCACGACCACGCCGAGGCCGGGGCCGAGCCGAGCCTGATGACCGTGAAGGATGCGCACACGCACATCTACGAGCAGATCGTGGAAATGGACGAGGCCCTCACGGCCGAATACTTCGAGAAGGGCGACAAACTCGACCCGGCCCGGGTCCACACCGCCATGGAGGCGGCCCTGCGGGCCGGGCACCTCGTCCCCGTCTGCTTCTGCTCGGGCAAGACCGGCGCCGGGATCGACGACCTGCTGCACATCCTTGTGGCCCAGTGCCCCAGCCCGCTGGAGTGCGTGCCGCCCCACGTCACGCTGCGCGACCCTTCGGGCAACGAGCAGATGTTCGAGCCCGCCGTGGGCAACGCCGGCGCCCCGACGGTGG
>CAZNEU010000352.1:0-1898 GCA_964571915.1 uncultured Phycisphaeraceae bacterium | reverse complement strand
AACAGATCGGGATCATCAACGGCTCGGCGATCAGCGCCACCTCCGACCTCTTCTGCCCCAGTATCTCGGTGAACGCCACGGGCGACGTGGTGATCGGCTTCTCCATGTCCAACAACGAGAACATGTTCGTCAGCACGGGGTTCGTGGTGGGCGAAACCCTCGCCGGCATCACCACCTTCACCACCCCGCAACTCGCCAAGGCGGGCGTCGCAGACTACCAGCGGTTGGACGGCATCGGCCGCAACCGCTGGGGCGACTACAGCGCGACCCACGTTGACCCCTCGAACGACAAGATATTCTGGATCACTCAGGAGTGGGCATCTGCTACGGATATCTGGTCAATCCAGTGGACACAGATCGTCATCCCCACACCCGGCGCGGCCACCCTCGTCGCCTTCGCCGGTGTCTTTGCCGCTCGCCGCCGTCGGCGCTGATCGCGTCCCGCGTTCCCCGACCAAGCCTCTGCAAGGCCCCTGCACCACCCGCCGGGGTCTTTTTTCATTCCCACCGCGACAGCAGCACGCTGAACGATCCGTCCGTGTACTGGGTGTTGGCACATCCGAAACCGCCCGCAGGGAGCGTGGTCCGCTCGCATGAACGGCGGAACCGGTGCCACTGGCACGCCCACGCGGCCTGCTGCGCATTCTCCGCATCCTCCAGGCTGCACGTTGAGTACAGAATGCTGCCGCGTGCCGACAGCAGTGGGATCGCGTCGGCGATGATCTGGCGCTGCGTGTCCACCAGCGACGTGGCGGCCGCGGGCCCGAACCGATACTTCGCCTCCGGCCGCCGCGCCAGCACGCCACTGTTGGAGCAGGGCACATCCAGCAGCACCAGGTCCGCCGCGCCGGCGTGGTCGAGCGCCCAGTTGCCCGGCTCGATCACCCGCACACGGGCGTGCCCCTTGAATGTCTCTTGCAGCACGCGCAACCGGCGCGGGTCGGTATCCGTCGCGACGATCTTCGCTCCCGGGAACGTGGCGGCCAGTTGGCGTGTCTTGGTGCCCATCCCGGCGCACAGGTCGTAGATGCGCTGGGGCTTCAGGTCGGCCACGCTGGCGATCGCCTCGGCAGAGGCCGGGTCCTGCACCCACACATCATCACGGTCGTTGAGCAGGGCCACCAGCGCATCGTGGTCGCCCGTGAACACCCCAAAGCCCTGGCGCGCGTGCGGCGCCATCGCGCCCGGCGGCAGGGGCAGATACGCGGGCCCGGCGCGCCCGCCAGCCGTGCTCACACCTGCCAGACGCAGAATCACCGGGGGTTGCACGATGCCGTGCAACGCGATCCGCGCAGCCTCGGGCAGACCGAACTTCACTGCCCACGCCTCCAGCAGCACACGCGGGTGGCTCGTGGCCGCCTCCAACCTCGCCAGCGGATCGGCCGGAAGTTGCACGCCGCGCAGCATGAGCACACGACCATCAGCGAGCGGGAGACGATCCACCACACCAGCATCCCACCCCCTCCCAGAGGGAGGGGGCAGGGGGGTGGGCTTGGCGGAGCCGTCGGCATCGGCCTCCGGCAGTCTCCCGTCACCGATCCGCTCCCCAACCATCTCGCTCACTCGCCGCAGCACCGCGTTCACCATCGCCCCCGCGCCGCGCCGGATGCGCCGCGTGGCCCACTCCACCGCGTGATTGATGGCCGCGTGCGCCGGAACCTTGTCCAGCAGCACGATCTGCGCGGCCCCCGCAAGCAACGCACCCCGCAAAGGCGGCTCCAGATCGTCAAGGCCCTGCGAACACTTCAGGTCCAGCAGATACCGCAGCGTGAGCCACCGTCGCACCGCCACATCGCAGATCGCGTGCGCGAGAGCCGCATCTCGCCCGGAGAGTTCCGGCGCGTGAAACGGCCGCAGGTCCAGGTCAGGAAACCGCGCCGCCTGATGCGAGAGGAACA
>CAZNEU010000351.1:0-3141 GCA_964571915.1 uncultured Phycisphaeraceae bacterium | reverse complement strand
ATCCCCAGCAACTGGTTCTGCGCGTTGACACGGATGGCGTTGGGACCTGTGAACACCGGGCCGATGTTGGTCGTGGGTGCGTTCGCGTCGTCGAACTCTTCCATGAAGAGGTTGTCGGCGGGGCTGCCGGGGTTGGTCGGGCTGATCGCCGCCGTACCGACGAAGCGGCGGTACGTCACCTCACCCGGGTCGGGCCTGGTCTCGAAGTTCACGTGCCCGTCGTTGTAGGCGATGTTGCCCTCCCATGTGTTGCGCGAGCCGTGGATGAGCAGAGACTGGCTCAGCTCACCGAAGGGGCCGTTGGTTGTGTCGCTCTGCGGGATGAGCCGCCAGCCCTCGACCTTCCACGAGGTGCCCACCGTGGAGCCCTGCTGCCAGACAGCACCGCGGTTGCCCACAATGGCCTCGGTCGTGGAGAATGAGTTGGTCCAGCGGCTCCGGCGTGCCCCCCACAGGAAGGTGTGGGCGTACGAGTTGCTGCCCGTCCTCACGCTCGGGCTGCTCGTCTTCAAGCGATACCTCGTAACCGAGCTATGCTCCACGGGCGCACCCGCCATGCCCGCGTCCCACAGGGCGCCCTTCGAATCAACCACGCCGGAATCTGTCGTGGCCTTGGGCTGCGTGCTCTCGTACTCGGAATAGATCTTGATGTTGCCGTTGGACTCGGCGGGGCTCACACAGAGTTCGGGCGAGATCGAGCCGTTCCAGATCAGGATCGACAGGATGTTGCCCGTGTTGTTCTTATGCTCCTCCTGGCCGGGCGCTTGGGGCTTGATGGTGAGGTCCGCACGGTCCAGAACGCTGGGCAGCGGGTACTGCTCACGGTTGTTCTGGGCCCAGGTCATCATGGCCTGGACAATGTTGCGGACCTGGGTGCCGTCCTTGATCTGCCGGGCGCTGGCGCGGGCCTTGCCCAGAGCGGGAAGAAGGATGCCCACGAGCAGCGCGATGATCGCGATGACCACCAGCAACTCGATCAGCGTAAATGCACGCTTCATATCGAAACTCCTTGAATACCGGCCGAAAGCCGGTCGCCACAGCGACCGCGCCCCGGCCACGATTGAGATGAGCAGTCTGAAACGCTCAGACCGCCGGAAACCGC
This sequence comes from uncultured Phycisphaeraceae bacterium, assembly GCA_964571915.1. Taxonomy (GTDB): domain Bacteria; phylum Planctomycetota; class Phycisphaerae; order Phycisphaerales; family UBA1924; genus JAEUIX01. The sequence continues at coordinate 2,039 of CAZNEU010000351.1, read as the reverse complement.
ACCAGCGCCCGCCGAGCGACGAAACCGCGGCCGCACGCAAGGGTTCACCCGCACGCGGATACAGAAGCCTTGATGATGTGGAAAACCACCCACAAGGGGTCGCCGGCAAGCGGCCACAGCGAACGACGAAAGAGCGGGAAAACCCGCGCGGGCAACACACCCGCATTCGTCGATCGGGGCCTCAGGTTGTCGGCTGGCGGCGACCCTGAACGGGTCGGTAAAAGTCGGCAACGCAAAGGTCGCCAATCAGAGCAGGCCCAAATGAGGTATACGTGCAGAGGGCCGGCAGCCACGGAACAGTACCCTCTCCAGTTCGCACGTCAACCTGGGGCGGTTCCCGCCCCGCGCGGAATTCGTGAATTCGCTATCTTTACCCGCATCATACCCGCACTGTTTCCGAACGGACCCCTCATGACCATCGACCAGCGTCTCGCCGAACTCGGACTGACCCTGCCCGAGCCCGCCACGCCCGTCGCGGCGTACATCCCCACACGCCTCGTCGGCAACCTGCTCTACATCTCCGGCCAGATTCCCCGCAAGGATGGAAAACTCATGCACACGGGCACCGTTCCCGCAGCCGTGAGCGTGGAACAGGCCCAGCGGTGCGCCCGCCAGTGCGTGCCCAACGGCCTCGCCGCCGCAAAGGCCGCCCTCGGCTCCCTCGACCGCGTGCTGTCGGTGGTGCGTGTGGGGGTGTTCGTGGCGTGCGAGGCGGCCTTCACGGAACACCCCAAGGTCGCCAACGGGGCCAGCGACCTGCTCGTGAGCATCTTCGGGGATTCCGGCAAGCACGTCCGCGCGGCGGTGGGCTCGCCTTCTCTGCCGCTGGGGGCGCCGGTGGAAGTGGAGTTTTTGTTCGAAGTGCGGAGCGCGTAGGAGCCGAGCGAAGGAGGCCGAACCGCACCGACTCCGCGGGGCCGGAGTCGGTGCCACGGAGCGCCTCACGTGAGTTTCAGCGCGAAAAACACCGCCGTGAAGATGAGGTCGGCGATGATGATGGCGACGACCGACTGCACCACGGTGTCCGTGGTGGCCTTGCCGACACCGGCCGCGCCACCGGTCACTTTCAGGCCGTTGGTGCAGGCGATGGAGCCGATGAGCAGACCGAAGACGGTGGACTTGCCGATGCCGGTGAGGAAGTCCACGAGTTTGACCTGCTCGAGCAGGTTGTCAACGTAGGTCTGAAAGCCGATGTCGAGGCCGATCACGGCCATGCCCAGGCCCGCGGTCACGGCGCAGAGGTTGGCGAGCACGGCAAGGGCGGTCATGGAAACAATGGCCGCGAAGACGCGGGGCACCACGAGGAAGCGCACGGGGTTGAGGGCGTGGGCCTCCAGGGCCTCGATCTCTTCACCCACAACCATGGTGCCGATCTCGGCGGCGATGGCCGCGCCCGCGAAGCCGGTGAGCACGATGGCGGCGATGAGCGGGCCGAGTTCTCGCAGGACGGCGACACCGACGATGTTGGCGACCAGGTCCTTGCGGCCGAAATCGTCCAGCGGCGGGGCCATCTGCAGCACCAGGATCATGCCCACCGCCCCCGAGACCAGGGCGATGATCCCCATGGAACGCACGCCCACCCGCATCACCTGCGTGGCGATGGCGGGCCGGCCGAGACGCACCTTCCTCTGCGTGCAGCGCCGCACCACCCAGCGCAACACCTCGCCCATCAGAAGCACGACCGACCCGATGTGCTCGGTGGTTTCGATCGCCTTGGCACCCAAACGCTCGATGGCGCTCACGACGCGGCCGGGCTCGGCGGGCTTGGGAAGATCTGCCTCGGGCATGCACAGAGGCTAGCAGGAAAGCCGCGGGAGCGTCCAGAGGCAGGACATTGAGTCCGCGGGTCCAACGGCCGTGAGCGGCCGTGAGCGTGCAACAATGCCGCATGAACGCACCGCAGCCCCCGCTCGCAGCGAACGTTGAGCCCAAGGTTCCCACTCCGCCGGCGGATCTGCCGCTGACGATCTCCGGACGCGTGGTCGCCTCGCGTCTGATCGTGGGCACCGGCAAGTACGCGAGCTTCGCGCTCATGCGGG
>CAZNEU010000350.1:0-4708 GCA_964571915.1 uncultured Phycisphaeraceae bacterium | reverse complement strand
CTTCCTCGCCATCGCCTGGATGCACAAAGACGACTACGCCCGCGGCGGCTACCGTATGTTGCCGCTCAACGACGACTCGGGCGCGCTCACCACCGCCCACATGTGGCCTGGGCCGCGCTGCTCGTGCCCGCATCGGCCCTGCCGTGGGTGGCCATGCCCGGCACGCTCTCGATCGCCTACCCCATCCTCGCCGCGGCAACATCCGTGGCGTACCTCGCGCTCACGCTCTGGCTCGCCGCCAGCCGCACGCGGGCACGGGCCCGAACCGTCTTTCTCACCTCCATCATGCACCTGCCCCTGCTCCTGATCGCGCTCGTGGTGGATGGTGTGCTCTCCGCATGGCTCGCCAACCCGCCTGCCGCGCCGCCCGCGCTCTGACCCCCGCAAGGATTCGCACCCGTGCCACGCGCCCTCAAGTTCACCATGATCGTCGGGGGCCTGCTCTTCTGCCTGTCGCTCGCCGCGCTGGTCGTCCTCGCAAATGTGTCGCGGGCCCGCCCGCTGCCGCCGCGGGCCGAGTCGTCCGTCGGCGACCTGCGCCTGCCCGACTTTTCACTCGTCGATCAGACCGACCAGCCCGTGTCGCTCAGCGCGTTCAAGGGCCGCATCACCATCATTGATTTCATGTTCACGCACTGCCCCTTCATCTGCCCGCGCCTCACGGGGCAGATGCTGGAGATGAGCAAGGCCCTCTCCGGCACGCCGGTGCGTTTCGCCAGTTTCAGTGTTGACCCTGTGCGCGACACACCCGCGCGCCTGCGCGAGTACGCAACGGAGAAGGGCATTGACCTGTCGCGCTGGAGCCTGCTCACCGGCGCGCAGGCCGTGATCGACAGCATCGTCAAGGGTGCCCTGAAGTTCGAACTCGCCGAAGACACGCGCACGCCCATCACGCTGCCCGACGGCTCGACGATGAACAACATCACCCATCCCGGCCACTTCGTGGTCATCGGCCCGCAGGGGCAGGTGCTGGCCATGCGCCGCAGCAGCGAGCCCGATGCCGTGGCCCAACTGGTTCAACTCGCCCGCGAAGCGGCCACGCGCCTGCCCTGACCTGCCTTCTTCACCGCCTCCACACGCACGGTCTTCGCGTCGATCACGATGCGCGCCCCGTGCAGCATCCACTCGCGCACAGTGCCGTCTCCATCGCGGACCGCCCGCGTGATCGCATCCACCGTTCGCCACGGCAGGTGGTCCCTCGCAGCACCGCCCGACACCCGCAGCGCGGCAGCCCGCACCGCCTCGCCCACCACCGCCACCGGCCGCCGCGCCAGCCACGCGCGATTCCACGTCAGTGCGTGGCTCTTGCCTCGCCCGCTCGCGGCCTTCCGGGTACCCCCACTCTCCGACCGAAGGTCCGCCGTGGCGGAGTGGGAGGTGGCCTGCTTCAGCAGCCGCGCCGCCGCGCGTGCAAGCATCTTCTCCAGAGCCTCGCTCTGGGCCGCCAGCACACCCACGCGCTCCGGCAGGTCGGGCCGCATCTTCCGCAGCCGCGGCAGCACCTCGGCACGCAGGCAGTTGCGCAGCAGGCTCACATCCGCGTTGGTCCGGTCTTCCTGCCACTTCCAGCCCGCGGCCCGACAAACCCGCCGCGCGTCCGCCGCGCTCAGGGCCAGCATCGGCCGGATCACCTGCACACGCGGCAGGCCCGGCAGTGCACGGCGCTCGCGAATACCCGCCAGCCGCGTCGGGCCACTGCCGCGCATCAGCCGCATCAGGACGGTCTCGATCTGGTCATCGCCGTGGTGGCCTGTGGCGATGAACCGCACACCGCACCGGCGGGCCAGTTTCGCCAGTGCCGCGTAGCGCACGCGGCGTGCGTTCGCCTCCGCGTTCCCTGCGAGCGCTCGCACCTTCACGCTGGCCTGCACGAACCGCCAACCCACCAAGGCCGCGAGCCTCTTGGCCGCGTCGCGATCCGCGAGCGCCTCGCGCTTCGGGCGCAGGTCATGCATGATGTGGGCGACGATTCCCGTGTCGCTGGCCGCGGCGAGCATGAGCACCAGCGCGCACGAATCCGCACCCCCGCTGCACGCGACCAGCAGCGGCTCGCCGGGGCCGGCACGCCTGCTGCGCGGCGGGGTCGTCAGTTCCCGCCAACGGCGGATCACACCCGCCACCACCGGATCGCGTCTGTCAGTGGGGCGAGATGCACGCGTGGCTCGCGGCATGGGCATCAGCCCTTTGCGCCCGCGGCATCGAGCGCGAGAATCTCGAACATCACCTGTCCCGCGAGCAGCGCGGTGATGCCCGCCACATCGCGCTCGGGCAGCACCTCGACCACATCGGCCCCGGCGATGCGCAGGCCGCGCAGGCCGCGGAGCAGGTCAAGGGCTTCCGCGCTGGTGAGGCCACCCACCGCGGGCGTGCCCGTGCCGGGCGCGAAGGCAGGATCAACCACATCCACGTCAAACGTGATGTACGCCTCACTCTGGCCCACGCGCCCGAGATAATCCGTGATCGCTCGCACGCCCTTGCCGCCCCGGGGGGGGCGCAGGTCGTCAAACGGAACCACGGTTACGCCGTTGCTCTTGGCAAAGCCCATGTCATCGCCGGAGTTGAGCGGCCCCTTGATGCCGATCGAGATCATCTTCTTGGGATCGACCAGCCCCTCCTCGATGGCGCGGCGGAAGGGTGAGGCGTGGCCCCACTTGCTCCCCCACACCTCATCCACGGTGTCGAGGTGGCTGTCGAAGTGAACGAGCGCGAGGCCCCCCGCCGGCTCGCCCCGCCGCGTGTAGGTGGCGCGGATGTTGGCGTAGGCGATCGAGTGGTCGCCGCCGACGGCGAGCAACTTGGTGTGCTTGGCATCGCCCAGCGAGCAGGCGAAGTCGTCTACAAGATCGAGCGTTTTGGCGATGTCGTAGGGCGACACGGGCGCATCGCCCGCATCCGCCAAGGAGAGGGCCTGCGTCACATCCACCCCGTGGTGCATGGAATACCGCTTGATGTACTGCGAGGCATCGCGCACGGCCCGCGGCCCGAAGCGAGCGCCGGGGCGATAGGTGACTCCACCGTCAAAGGGCGCGCCGTAGAGAGCCCAATCGACCGGGGCATTCTCCGGGGCGACATCCTCCAGCCGCGGGTAGCGGCAGAAGGTGCAGATGCCCGAGAAACGCGGGTGGACACGGGCATCGGGCAGGATGGTGCGGCGGGGCATAAGGCGAAGGGTATCCGAGGCAGGCAGCGTCCCGTCAACCCGACGCCCACGCGATCACTCCGAGGGCAACGCCCGGCGATTCAGGGGCAACCGCCGAACCCGGATGCCCGCATGGCTCACGCTGGCAACAACCCCCGCCGGCAGTTCGTCGGTCAGCGATGCCACCGCCGAGCGCACCAGCATCGCCTGTTGTGCCGCGTTGAGTCCTTCGATTCGCAGCCTGATGACCGATGGTGCCGCGGCACCTGTCCATGCCAGCAACTCGTGAAAGTCGCCGTCAAACGTGGCGACGCACTCGCCGGCTTCCGCGGCCAGTTTCAGAATCGCAGCGTCGCTCGCGTCGCGGGCCCCGCACTCACGCACATGCCGGCACGGGAAGCCCTGCTGGCGCAGAATCTCCGCGGCGTGGGGCGAGAGGCCCTGATCGAGCAGCAGTTTGGGCGCCACCGCCCCGCTCATGATGCTTGTCGCAGCGAGACCGTGCCGTCTTCCAGATTGGCCGCCGCGTAGGCCAGCGCCTGGCGGACGTCCTCATCCTCAAGATCGGGATACTCCCGCAACAACTGCTCGCGCGTGGGGTAGGTGGCCACAAGCAACACCACGCGACGAACGGTGAGCCGCATCCCGCGGATGCAAGGCTGGCCGCTCATCATGGCCGGGTCGATCGTGATGCGGTCAAACGTGTCCATCGTCGGTGCAATCCTACGCCCAACCAACCGTGCCACCGCCGCCCCGCATCGTCGCCCCTGCTGGCCCACCGAACCCATTGACCGCCTACCCGACCCACCCATCCTCAAACCGCATCCCCTCGGCCACGATCGCCGCGCCGCCGCTCTCGATCATCGCGGCTACCGGGTACGCGCAGTAGTCCAGCGCGAAACTCCCCGCCGGACGGTGGTTGCCCGAAAGGCCCAGGCCGCCGAAGGGGAGTTTGCTGGAGGCTCCGGCCGTGCCCGTGTTCACGTTCACGCACCCCGCGCGGCACTCGGCCAGGAACCGCTCGATCTGGCCCGCATCGCTCGTGAAGATCGACGCGGCCAGGCCGTAGCGCGTCGCGTTGGCCCGCAACATCGCCTCATCCAGGTCCTTCACCACGAACACCTGCAAGAGCGGCCCGAAGACTTCCGTGTCATCGTGCGAGTCCGCCCCCCCCGGCATCCGCACCACGCTGGGTGTGAGAAAGTGCCCGCCCTCGCAACCGGGAGCATCCATCGGTGTGGATTCCACCAGCACATCTGCCCCCGCCTTGGCAGCCTTGGCCTGGAACTCGAAGACCGCGTGGCGCGAGGCCTCGTTGATGATCGGTCCCATGAACACCGGGTGTGTCGCGCGCGGGTCGCCGATGATCAACTGCGTCGCGGCCTTGCAGATCGCGGGGATCAATCTGCCCGCGACGCTCTCGTGGATGATCGCCCGCCGTGTGCTCGTGCACCGCTGGCCCGTCGTGTTGAACGCGCAGCGCGTGATCTCGATCGCGGCCTGGCGCAGGTCGCTATCTGGCATCACCACCGCCGCGTTGTTGCCGCCCATCTCCAGGGCGGCGATGCG
>CAZNEU010000349.1:0-3051 GCA_964571915.1 uncultured Phycisphaeraceae bacterium | reverse complement strand
CCAGCCCCAGTCCAGCCCGAAGGTCATGGCTCCCAGGCAGAGCGGGCTGACACGCAGGCCGGAACGACCGAGTGTGAGGTAGGAGTTGAGTGCCATGCGAAGACTCCGATGAACACGGGCGGCCCGTCGTCGCCTGAGTCTACCAGAGTTCCCGGGTGCGGGTTCGGCACGCGAGGGGTCGATACGCTCGGCCATGTGGCCGCCGTGGGTGAATCTGCGCGATGACCGGGGGAGGCCGCATCGCCGCCTACGGCTTCGTGAGGTGGTCGATCACCCACCTGGCGGCCTGCTTGATGGGCGCGGGGGGCAGGCTCTTCCAGCCGTCCTGCACGCCGCGAGGGGCCAGGGCCAGCAGCGAGCCGTGCGTGATGATGGCCATGCCCACGGCGAATCGGGCGAGGCGCCCGCGTTTGTGCGGCAGGGCGCGGCGTTGCAGCGAAAGGTCGCGCAGCAGTGTTCGCACAATCAGGGCCGCGCCCGCCCCGGCCGCCAGCACCCCCGCACACCGCCACACCCATCGCCAGGAATACAGCAGGTCTTTCCCGTCGCTGTCGGCCCACATGAGGGTCCACCCCATCGCGACGGCGGGGGTGAGCACCAACATGCCGCCGGCCAACCGCCTCCAACCCTGCCCGCCGGGGTAGAGGTCATCCACGTGCATCGCATCAAACCCGCACTCGATGCAGCGCCGGCCGGACACCTTGGCCAGGTCGTAGCCGCAGAGGGGGCAGGCCCGATCGAGGCGGCCCGAGCGCATCCGCATCAGCGCAGTCCACACCAACCACAGGCCCCAGGCTGAGAAGGCCGCGAACAGAATGGCGTTGATGGCGCTGAGCACAGGGAAGCACCGGCACGCGGCGCGTTCAGGGCTTGCGCGGCAGATCGGAGAGGGCCTTGATGCGGCGGAGTTCGTCGAAGGCCTGCAAGGGGTTGAGCGTGTCGATCTTGATCTCTCGCAGCGCATCCACCACCGGGTGGGGCACAAACTCGGTGAAGAGCGACATCTGCGGCGAGGCTGGCGAACCGGCGGCGCGCGCCGGCACCTTCGCGGCCTTGGCCTTTGACCCCACCGCGCCGTCATGCTCCACCGAGAGCGATTCGAGCACCTGGCGGGCGCGGCGGATGGTTTCGTCGGGGATGCCCGCGAGTTTCGCCACGTGCAGGCCGTAGGACCGGTCTGTTCGCCCGGGCAGGATGCGGTGCAGGAAGACGATCTGACCGTGCTCGGCATCGCCGCTCCCGCTCGACCCCCCGGCCGCGCCCTCACCGGCGGGCCACTCGCGCACGGCCACGTGCAGGTTGGTGATGCGCTCGGGCAGGTCATCGGCAAGGCGCGTGAGTTCGTGATAGTGCGTAGCAAACAGCGTGCGCGGGCGGGGAGCCTCGGGCCTGCGCTTGCCGCCGGAGATGCGTCCCGCGACCGGCCCGCCGTCTCCCGCGGCGAGCGTTTCCGTGACGGCCCATGCGAGGGAGAGGCCGTCGAGCGTGCTTGTGCCGCGCCCGATCTCGTCGAGCACCACGAGCGAGCGGTCGGTGGCGTGGTGGAGGATCGCGGCGGTCTCGGTCATTTCGACCATGAACGTGGATTGGCCGGCGTGCAGGGCATCATCCGCGCCGACCCGCGCAAAGACGCGGTCGGTGAGGCCGATGGTGGCGGCCTCGGCGGGGACGAAACTGCCCGCGTGCGCGAGCATGACCAGCAGAGCGGTCTGACGGATGAACGTGCTCTTGCCGGCCATGTTGGGGCCGGTGATGAGGGCCAGACGGGGTGAGGGGGGGGCGGCTTCGCCTTCGGCCATGCCCAAGCGCACATCGTTGGGGACGAAGTTCGCCCCCAGCCACTCATCCAGCACGGGGTGGCGGCCCTGGCGGATGTCGAGGACCGGCTCATCGACCATCTCCGGGCAGACCCAGCGGCGGTCAACGGCCTTGTCGGCGAGGCAGACAAGGGCATCCAGTTCCGCCACGATACCCGCGAACGATTGCACGGCGGCGAGATGCTGCCGGGCTTTGTCGCACAGGGCCATGAACAACTTCTGCTCGCGCTCCAGGGCGCGGGCCTGGGCGGTGTTCACCTTGTCCTCAAACTCCTTGAGTTCGGGCGTGATATAGCGCTCAGCGCTCGTGAGCGTCTGGCGGCGGTTGAAAGCGGGCGGGGCACGGTCTGCCGCGCCCTTGGAGAGTTCGATGTAGTAGCCGGTGATCTTGTTGAAGGCGACCTTGAGTGTGGGCAGGTTGTGCTCGGCGACCAGCCGGGCCTGATACGCCACCAGCCAACTTCCTGCATCGCGCTGGAGCAGGCGGGCCTCATCGAGCGCGGCATCCACACCGTCGCGGATCAGGCCCCCCTCGCGCATGTGCGGCGGCGGGTTTTCCACGCACGCGGCTTGGATCCGCGCGCACAGCCCCTCCAGCGGCTCACGCACATCGCCCAGCGCCGCCCGCTGCCCGGCAAACGCGGCCACGTTCACGAGCGCGGCCTCCAGCAGGCCCACCCGGCCCACCGACGCTCCCAGCGCAACCAAGTCTCGCGGCGAAGCACGCGCCAGGGCTACGCGCGCGGCCAGGCGGGGCACATCCTGCACGCCCTCCATGGCTTGGGCAACCTCCGCGCTGAAGCGGCGGTCGTAGACCAGCGCCCCCACGCAGGTGTGGCGGGCCCTGATGGGTTCCACCTTGCAGAGGGGTCGCAGCAGCCAGTCTCGCAGCAGACGCTTGCCCATGCCGGTGCGGCAGGGTGCCTTGCAGGCCGAGCCGAGGAACACGCCCAAGAGAGAGCCGTCCAGGCCATCGCTGGTGCCGGGCGTGGCCGCGGCACCGAGGCCGGCGCGGATGGTGCGGTCGATTTCCAGAGACCGCAGGCTCGAGGCATCAATGAGCAGGCGGTCGCCGGGTTCTTCTCGCCTGGGGGGCCGTAGGTGGAGAAGCGCGGTGCCAGCACCACTCCCTACCCCCACCCCCCCAGCCCCCCCCGCCGCACGGGGCCCCCGGGGTGGCAAGGGGGATCGCAAGCTCACCCCCCCCCGCAAAGCGCGGGCCTCTTCATCAACC
>CAZNEU010000348.1:0-3203 GCA_964571915.1 uncultured Phycisphaeraceae bacterium | reverse complement strand
CACCGTGGTCCGTAAAACCCTCCGCGAACGCCTGGGCGGCCGCATCGTCTTCGTCGGCTGGACCGCCACCGGCGCCGCCGCCGACTTCGTGAACTCCGCCATCGACCCGCGCACCCCCGGCGTGCACGTCCACGCCGCCGTCGCCAACGCCCTGCTCACCGAGAACGCCCTCGCCCCGTGGAAGAAGACCACCGACCTGGCCGTGCTGGCGATCATGGGCGTGCTGGGCACGCTCGTGGGCATCACCTTCTCGGCCTTCATCGGGCCCGTCGTCATCGGCACCCTCATGGTCGGGTGGTTCCTCGTCGCCGGCGCGTGGCTGTGGATGGAGCACTCGCTCATCGCGGCCGTGGCCGGGCCCTGCCTGGCCGCCGCGGCCGCGTGGGTGGTGGTCATCACGCACCGCCTGTTCATCGAAACCCGCGACCGCCGTCAGACGGAAGACCGCTTCAAGAGTTACGTGCCCCCCGGCGTGGTGGACATGCTCGTGGAGAACCCCGACCTGGCGGACATGAAGCCCCAGAAACGCGAACTCACCGTCATGTTCTCCGACGTGGCCGACTTCACCACTACCGCCGAGCGCATCGGCCCCGTGGTGCTCGAAAAAACCCTGGGCCTGTACCTCTCCGAGATGACCGACGTGCTCAGCAAGCACAAGGCCACCATCGACAAGTTCCTCGGCGACGGCATCATGGCCTTCTGGAACGCCCCCCTGCCCGACCTTGACCACGCCCGCAACTGCTGCCTGGCCTCCATCGAGCAACTCCAGCGCCTCGACGAACTCAACGCACGCAACGCCTTCGGCGAGGCCGGGGCCCTCTACGTCCGCATCGGCATGTCCACGGGCGACTGCATGGTGGGCGACTACGGCACCGCCCGCAAAAAGGGCTACACCGTCCTCGCCGACACCGCCAACTTCGCCGCGCGGCTCGAAGGCGCCAACAAGTTCTTCGGCAGCCGCATCCTCGCCGGCAGCACCACCCGCGATGTGTGCAAAGACCTGCGCTGGCGTTTCCTGGGCAAGGTGCTGGTGAAGGGCAAGAAGGACGAGGAGTGGCTCTACGAACTCGTGGGTGAACTCACGCCCAAGGGCGACCAGACGGCCGCGTGGATCGAGGCCACCGAGGCCGCGGTCGATGCCTACATCCAGGGCCGTCTGGACAAGGCCGAAGACCTCTTCGCGCAACTCGAAACGCAGTTTGAGGACAAGAAACTCGCGGCGCTCTACAAGGCCTCGATCAACCTGTGGCGCAGGCGCTCCGACTTTGACGCGGAGTTCGACGGCGCGATCCAACTCACGGAGAAATAGCCGTGCGCCGACAGTCGCGAGCCGCGAGCCAGCGGTCGGCCATGAGTATTTGTGTTTTGTTCGGTATCATCGCTCGCCTTCCGCCTGCTCCGGCTCGCCCCAAGCCCCTTCCTGTAGTACATTCTCGGACGGGGGAACCGATAGACTCGGTTCCCCGCATAGCCCTCTACCTGAGGAGCCTCGTCATGATCTCGCGCAGCATGGACCGCTCGCCCCGTCACGCCCCGTCCGCCCGCCCGGCCATCTCCACCCGGCTGGCACAGTCGCTGGCCCGAGCCTCGTCCCTCGCCACAGGCCCGCTGGCGCTCGCCGTGATCGCCGGCTCCGCCTGGGCGTGGCAGCCCCCCGCCGGCGAGCAGCCCGCCGCGCAGCCAGGCACCCCCGCGCCCGCGGCTGAAGCGGCAGACCAGACCATCACCGAAACGCCGATCTTCATCGTCGGCTTCAAGGGCAAGGTGGGCTACCACGCCGAGGGCGAAACCAAATGGATACCCGCCAAGCCCGGCGCCATGCTGCGCATGGGCTACGAGATCGCCACCGGCGAGAACAGCATGGTGCAGATTCAGATTGGCGCGGGCCAGCGCTTCACCATCGATCGCCAGAGCAAGGTCATCCTCACCGAGGCCATCGCCAAGCCCGGCCTCGAACAGACCGTGATCGACCTGCCCTACGGGCGCGTGAACTTTGACGTTACCAGCGCCCGCCTCGCCAACGACGTGAAGATCATGGCCCCGGATGCCACGCTTGCCATCACCGGCACCAGCGGCGGCATGGAGGTGTGCGCGGGCCGGCCCACACGTTCCTACGGCGGCACGCTCAACCGGGGCCGCATCGAGGTGCGCAGCCGCGCCGGCTCGCTCGCCACGCTCACCGGCAACGAAGAGACCGACACCGACAACCCCCAGCCCGCCCTCAACACTTTCCGCGACGGCTTCATCGAGATCAACGACGGTCGCGCCCGCGTCGGCGATGAGTTCAACTTCGTCTTCAACTTTCAGACGGTCTTCCAACTCGTCTTCGGCAACCTCACCGATACCGGCGTGGGCATCCCGCCGCCCGTCTCGGGCAACTTCACGGTCAACCTGCAGAACATGTTCGGGGCCTTCGATCCGATCCCGCTGGGCGCGATCGTGACGGTCAACCCCGTCGGCACGCCCCGCCTCGTCTCCACGCCGGGGGCGACGAACGCCGACCTGAACGCCTTCACCATCGGCGAGGCCATCACGCAGACCGCCAACCCCCCCGCACCGGAGTTCCTCCGCCTCGAACGCACCGGCATGGGCTCGCGCCTGCGCTCCCTGACGCTCAACGGCCAGAGCACCACCTTCACCACCATCGCCACCTTCGGCGGGTCCAGCGCCAACCTGCGCGGCCTGGGCCAGGTGGATCGTCAGTTGTACTCCATCAACCAACTCGGCGGCCGGGAAACGGTCGTGCGCCTCAACCCCGGCCAGGGCACCACCACCGCCGTCGCCGACTTTGGCGGGGCACGCCTCGAGAGCATCGACGGCATCACCGAGCGCGGCACGCTGATCCTCGGCGGCCGCCTGCCGCAGAGCATGAGCGACTTCAACCCCTTCGGCACCCGCGCAACGGGTGTCGCCGGGCCCGATGCCCTGGTGCTTGAATACGACCCTCGCTCACACTTTCTGCGCAACGCCGCGAGCGATTTGCGGGACGACTTCAACGGGTCGAACCTCATGACCTCGCTCGAGCCAGAGGTTGATCCGAGCGGGATATACGCTGACTTCAGCAACGGCCCTTCCAACGTCATCACCAACGCTCAGTTCGTGGGCATCGGCTTCAACCGCACGAGCATCCAGAACGGTGTCGGTGTCTTCGTGCCCGAAGACACGCTCACCATCCACATGCTCACGACCATCGACAGCACGAA
>CAZNEU010000347.1:0-2505 GCA_964571915.1 uncultured Phycisphaeraceae bacterium | reverse complement strand
TGGCCGAGAAATACCTCCAGACCCCGCGGGGCATCGTGGCCCTGCGCAAGTTCTTCACCGGCGGCACCCTCACCGACGAGGGCGAAGAGGTGTCGTGGGACGCCATCAAGGCCGCCCTCTCCGAAATCATCGAGAAGGAAGACAAGCACAACCCGCTCTCAGACGATCATCTCGCCGATGCGCTGAAGGAGCGCGGCCTCGAAATCGCCCGCCGCACGGTGGCAAAGTATCGCGGCCAACTGGGCATACCGACCGGCCGGCTGCGGAAGGCCTATTGAGAGAAGCCACGCAGTGGCGCAGTGACGCTGTGACGGAGAGGATTCTGCACTGAGTGACTTCGTGACTTCGTGACTTCGTGACTTCGTGACTTCGTGACTTCGTGACTTCGCCACACCGTCGCTTCCCCTACCCCCCCATCGCCTCACGCATGAACGTGCCGAACGTGCCCAGCGCGGCGGGCGAATCAGGCAGCGCATCCGCATCCGGTGTCCGCAGTGCATATCGCCCGTCCGGCCGCAGGTCCCAGGCGTTGCGCCGGTCTTCGCTCATCACCTGCAGCAGGCGGTGCAGACGGGCTCGCGCGCCACGATCAATCACCGGGCAGCAGGCTTCCACCCGCCGCTCCAGATTGCGGTACATCCAGTCGGCCGAGCCGATGAACCACTCACCCTCCAGAGGGTCGCGCTGGCCCGCGCCAAAGTGGAAGATGCGCGAGTGTTCGAGAAACCGCCCCACGACGCTCACCACGCTGATGTTCTCGCTGAAGCCCGCGATGCCGGGGCGCAGGCAGCAGAAGCCGCGCACAAACAGTTTGATCTTCACGCCCGCCTGGGCCGCGCGATACAACTCGCGCGTGATGGCCGCATCCTCCAGCGCGTTCATCTTGGCCACGATCAGTCCGCCCACGGGGCTCGCGCCCGTGGCGTGGGCATGGGCGATCCGGGCCTCGCGCTGGATCATCTCCATGAAGCGGTTCTTCATCGCGGCCGGGGCCACCAGCAACTTGCGGTAGTCCCTCTTCCTCGACCGCCCCGTGAGCAGGTTGAAAAGATCAACCACGTCCTCCGTAATCGTCGGGTCGCACGTGAACAGGCCCAGGTCGGTGTATAACTGCGCCGTCGCGGGGTTGTAGTTGCCCGTGCCGATGTGCGCGTAACTCCGCAGGCCCCCCTCCTCGCGCCGCACCACCAGCGAGGCCTTGCAGTGCGTCTTCAGCCCCAGCACGCCATACGCCACGTGCACGCCCGCCTTCTCCAGGCTCTGGGCCAGGCGCACGTTGCGCCCCTCGTCAAACCGCGCCTGCAGTTCCACCAGGCAGGCCACCTGCTTGCCCGCCTCCGCCGCGCGAATCAAGTGGCCCACGAACGGTGAGTCGCGGCTCGTGCGGTAGATCGTCTGCTTGATCGCCAGCACCGCCGGGTCCACCGCCGCCGCGGCAATAAACCGCTCCGCCGAGTGCTGGAAACTCTCGTACGGATGGTGCACCAGAATGTCGCCGCCGCGGATGCGGGCAAAGATATCGTCTTCCTTGTCCATCTCAGCAAGGCGGGGCGGCACCACGGGCATCCACACCGGATTCTTCAGGTCCGCCCGCGGCAGGTCCGCGATCTCAAACAGACTGCGGAACTCGAGCAGCCCCTGCGACACGTCCGTGTCCTCCGCCTTGATCTTGAACATCTCCACCACCTGCTTCACCAGGCGTGCCGAGGCCTCTCGGGCCAGTTCCAACCGCACCACGCTCGCAAACCGTCGCCGCTTGATCTGGGCCTCGACAAAGTCGAGCAGGTTGTCGATATCACCCGCCTGCTCCGCCTGCCCACCCTCCGCCGCGCGTGTTACGCGGAAGGGCATCACCTCGGTGATCTTCATCCCCGGGAAGAGGTCTGCAAGGTTGTGCCGTATCACCTCGTGCAACTGCACGAAGCGGCCGCGCCCGGAACGTGCATCCCCACGCCGCACGTTCGCGCCGCCGGGGCCGATGTCGTCCGCCGCGCTCGGCACGCGCACCCATTGCGGCATCCCCTGCGGCACCTTCACACGCGCAAACAGCGGCTCGTTGGTCGAGTCCGGCTTGGGCTCCGCATCCACCAGCAGCACACCCAGGTTCGCAGACAAGTTCGAGATGAACGGGAACCTGTGCCCGGGGTCAACCGCCAGCGGGGTGAGCACGGGGAACACGTACCGCCGATACCACACCTCGATCCACTCGCGCTCCTGCTCGCTCAGTTCCGCGTAACCGAGCAGTTCGATCCCCTCCTTCGCCAGGGCAGGGCGGATGGATTTGTCAAAGCAATACGCCTGCTGCTCTTCCAGGTGCTCGAAGGTGGCCCGCACCGCCGCCAGCAACTGCGCGGGCGACAGTCCGTCATCCGTCGCGTCCAGTTTCGCATCCACCGCGCGCTTCAGCCACCCCACGCGCTTCATCACAAACTCGTCAAGGTTGCTCGTGAAGATCGCCAGAAACCGCGTCCGCTCCAGCAGCGGCAGCCGCTCGTCCTGAGCCTG
>CAZNEU010000346.1:0-4525 GCA_964571915.1 uncultured Phycisphaeraceae bacterium | reverse complement strand
CCCGCGCGAATCACCACTCGACCGCTCAGCCCATCCCCACGCCGATCTGAACTCTGAACTCTGTGCTCTGAACTCTTTCCGTTCCACATCCCCCTCACCACCCTCACCTCCCCCGCCAATCCCACGTGCACCAGCAGGTGCGGGCGCAGCGGTTCGATCAGGTCATCGTGGGCTGTGGCCACCACCACGCGCCGGCCGGGCAGCGCGTGGGCCCAGCGGGACAGGCTGGCGGCGACGCACCAGGCCGTGATGCGGTCGAGCGGCGAGCAGAACTCATCGGCGAGAAGCGTGGCTCCCGGACCGCCGCGTTCGCAACGCGCCATGGCCCGGGCCAGTGCGCTGCGGGCGTGTTGACCTTCGGAGAGGTGTGTGGTTGGCACGTTCCACAGACGGGGTTCGGCGAGGCCCGCGTGTGCGAGCGTGCCCAGGCGGGTGTCGAGCGCTCCGGGCACCGTGTCAATGAGTGCGGACGCGCGGCGCATGCGCTGCGAGCGCACCCACTCGACCTGCGCCCCCCGTGCGGCGAGGCGCACGGCCAGGGCGCGCAGCAGCGTGGTTTTACCGCCGCCGCTGGGGCCGGTGATGAGGGCGATGCCGCCCGTGCCCAAGGCCCGATCGATGGCGGCGGCCGCGCGTGCCCAGTGGCGAGCGTGCGGCCCGTGGGGACGTGCGGCGCGATCTTCAAGCACGAGACCGAAGAGCGCGGCGGCACGCATGGCCCGATCTGATGGGCGTGCCCGGACGTGCGCGGCGTTCACGCGGCCGCCTTGTGCGGCGCGAGGAAGGGACGCGCAGCCCGCACGCTCTGGGCCCGGGCCATGGCGACGATGGCATCGCGGTGGCGGCGCACGATGTGGTAGGAGAGGGCGAGGTCGCGTGCCGCGCCGCTCAGGCTGCGGCCGTTGAGGATGCAGGCCGTGCCCACATCGCGCATGGTGGGCGCCCAGTCTTGGCGGGTGGAAACCACCAGCGCGAACTCGGGTGTCATCACGCGCCTCAGCAGGTTGCGGATGCGCCTGCGGATGGTGCGGGGCGGCTTGCCCATGAGCGCGGCGAGGTGCGTGGCGCTCTGGCCCTGCTGGCAGATGGCCAGAACAAGGAGCCGCTCGGCTTCGGGGAGGTGGGCGGCTCGCTGCGCGGCACGCTCGGCAAAGGCCCGGGCACGGGCCCGCTTGATGGTGACGGGTGAGGCACCCGGTACGGCCGCGTGGTTGTGCATGTGCGAAACTCCTGTGTGTGCGTGGCGGACTCGTGTGTGGCCGACGGTGTGCGGCGCAGGCACCCGCATCGACGAGCGGGTCGTGCGCACGATGTTCGCCCGTGGGCGGTGTGATTGCAAGGGGTTTGTACGGCATGACCACGCAAACGCGCGCAAACGCGGCCCTGCGGTGACAATGGGGTGTCAGCGGGGGGTGCGTGGGCGCGGCCCAAGCCCACTGGGAGAGTGGGGGTACCCAAAGCCGGATCACCCAGGAGAGTGGGGGTACCCGGAACGGCCAAGGCCCCAGTCGGACCCAGGAAACTGAGACACTGCCCGATCAACGGCCCGGGGTGTTCAGGAGCATCGGCCAGTTCAGCACCAGGCGCAGTTTGGAGTCGCGCGGCGTGAGCATGGTGTTGACGGCGAAGAGCCCCTCGCCGGGGAACACGTCGTACGCCGTGCTGGGTCCGAGGGGGAAGTCGAACAACGGCTGACCGGCATCGAACGCGAACCGGACGCCGTCGGTGCTCCAGCGGACAGCGATCATCGAGTTGCTGGTGGAGGCGTAGTACAGCGTGGTTCCTCCTGGCCCCCAGACGGGCAGGGCACCCCCGGCGATGGAGACGCGGTGCCGCTGGGCGAAATCGGGGAGCGGGCGGCCCGCGGCACGCTCGGCCTCCCAGCCCGGCGGGAAGGGCACCACGAGCACATCGGCAGGCCCCCCCGCGCCCGTGTCGAAGGCGAGCCACTTGCCGTCGTTGGAGACCGTGCCGTTGGCGTTCGTTCCGGGGGCCGCCACCAGATCGATGGGCGCACCGCCCCCGGCGGGGACGGCCACGATGGCGGCATCGCCCCCGCCGACGTAGGCGCCGCGGCGGCAGATGATGTAGCGGCCGTCGGGCGACCAGCCGGTAGGGACAAACTGCGTGTCGTTGGGCCCGGCACGCTGCAAGAGTTGCTCGCCGCCGTCGAGCGGCTTGACGAACAGGCCCAGGGGCTCTGGCCCGTACACCTTGGCGAACGCGATCGACTTTCCGTCGGGAGACCAGCGTGGCGAGACCTCATCACCGGGCATGAAACTGAAGCGGCGCGGCGGCGCGCCCACGGGAGCGGGCTCGAACTTGGAGGTTGCGACATCGGTGCCGGGACCGAAGATGGCAAAGACCCAGATGTCGTAGGAGGCGACGCTGGTGTCGTTGGGCCAGCGGCCGCTCACGGCAAGGCTGAGACCATCGGGGGAGACGGCCAGTCTGTTCTGGAGCATGCCGTCGGCAGCGACGGCGAGCGGGCGCCCGGCACGGTCGACCACGGTCGCGCGGACGGCCTCGCCCAGCCCGGCCTGAGGCTTGACGCTGGGTTCCTTGGGGTCTGCGGGCGGCACCTGGTGGTAGACAAGCGTGCCCGCGTCCGACGCGCTGAAGCCCGCGTGCCAGGTGGACGGGTTGCCGAAGACCTGCGCGATCAGCGGCACGGGTTCGCCCCGGATCGTGCCGGCAGCGGTATCGATGGGCACGGCCATGAGCGTGCTCTCGCGTAAGAACAACAGCCGGTTGTCGGCGACCTGGGCCCCGAAGGGCGTGTGGAAGAGTTCTTTGTTGAGCGTGCCGTCGAGAGACGCGATGAACACGCTGGTCTCGTTGCGTTTGCCGGGGTCGTGGTTCACGGCCAGGTAGGTGAACCGGTCTGTGCCACGGACGGCGCTGGGCCAGCGGTGGCTCTTGAAGCGGACACCGTCAACAACGGTGAGCGGCCGGGGCTCGCCGCTGGCGGAACCAACGCGGAAGAGACCGGCCTGGAACGCGGGCGTGAAGACGATGTCGCCGGAATCGAGCCACGCGCCGCCGCGGCCGGCGGGGGCTTCGGCCAGCGTCCGCACCGTGCGTGTGGAGAGGTCGATGCATCGGAGTTTGCCGTTGGCGAAGAAGCCGATGGACCGGCTGTCGGGCGACCAGAAGGGAAAGACCGCCCGCTCGGTGCCGTTGAGCGGGTCGGGCTCGGCCACGTTGAGAGCCTGGAGGCAGAGCACGCGCCCCCCGGCCGCGTCGCGGGCGCTGTAGGCGATGAGCCGCCCGTCTGGCGAGAGGACGGCCGGCCCGGAGATGTCGCTCTCGACGGTGATGGTCGAACCCGGGGCGGGGTCGATCGACGCGAAGACCGGGCCCGCGATGCCGGGGCGCGTTGAGAAACGGGCGCCGAGCATCCAGCCGGTGGTGATGATCGCGGCCGCGCTCAGGAGGAAGGCGGCGACGAGCACCGGCCTGCTCGGCCCACGCCCGGCGGTGGCGGCGGCCCAATCGCGTCCGGCGGCGGCGTGCTCGAGCGCGAGGCGTGCATCGCCGATGTCGTGGAGGCGCTGCTTGCGGTCTTTGGCGAGGCAGTTGGCGAGCAGTTCGCGGATGCGGGGCGGCGTGCCCGGCGGGAGGAGCGCCCAATCAGGCTCGCGGTGGAGGATGGCGCCGAGGGAGTCGGTAACGGTCTCGCCGCCGAAGGGCTGGGCACCCGAGAGCATTTCGTAGAGCACGCAGCCGAAGGAGAAAATGTCGGAGCGTTTGTCCACGGACTTGCCGCGGGCTTGTTCGGGGCTCATGTAGCCGGCCGTGCCCATGATGGTGCCGGCGATGGTGGGCGAGTGGATGGGCGGAGGGGTGGTGAGCGTGGGCGAGTCGGGCGAGCCAACCCCGCCGGTGGTGGAAGGCGCCGGTCCGTCGGCGGTGCGGGCCAGGCCGAAGTCGAGCACCTTGATGGCGCCTTCGGTCGTGAGCATGACGTTGGCGGGCTTGAGGTCGCGGTGGACGATGCCCTTCTCGTGCGCGGCTTCGAGTGCTTCGGCAATCTGCTTGGCCAGGGGCAACGCTTCGTCAATCGGCAGCGGGCCGCGGGCGAGGCGGTCGGCGAGGGATTCACCTTCCACATATTCCAGCACGAGGTAGTGCTGGTTCTCCACGATTTCGAGGCCGTGGATGGCGCCGATGCCGGGGTGGTTGAGACTCGCCAATACCTTGGCCTCGCGCTGGAAGCGTGCGAGGCGGTCGGGGTCGTGGGCGAGGTGTGCGGGGAGGGCCTTGATGGCCACCTGGCGATCGAGTTTGGTGTCGTTGGCGAGGAAGACCACGCCCATGCCGCCGCGGCCGAGTTCGCGGGAGATGGTGTAGGGGCCGATCTGCAATCGTGGGCTGGTGGTCATCTGGGTTTCAGGCTTTGTGTCCAGTTGAGTTGAAGGGTCATCGGTGCGGACTCTCCACCCCCTAGCGGGGTGTTGACAACAAATACCGCGCCATCGCCGGTCATGTCGTAGTCGTCTGAGCCATCAAGAAACCGCTGGTC
>CAZNEU010000345.1:0-17525 GCA_964571915.1 uncultured Phycisphaeraceae bacterium | reverse complement strand
GTTTATGTACCAATGTCGCGCGTGCGGGCCTATGTTCACGCATGAAGGTTGCTCTTGCGCTGGCGTGTGTGGGCTTGGTCGCTGGCGGCTGTGATCGCGCGGGGCCCCCGCAGGCTGCCAGCGCGGCCAAGCCGGCGACCGGGACTCCCACCCCCGCTGCCGCGGCGTCCGCCCAGGGCGAGCCCAGCGCGGTCTACACGGTGCGTGGGCGCGTGGCCGATGTGCTGACACCGGGCCGGCCGCAGAGCGACTTCAAGGTGCATCACGAGGCGATTGATACGTTCGCGGACGGCACCGGCAAGGTGGTGGGCATGAACGCGATGGTGATGCCCTTCCCGCTCGGGCCGGGCGTGAGCGCGGCGGGCCTCGCGGTGGGCGATATTGTCGAGATCACGTTCCCGGTGTGGTGGAGCACGGCGGGGCCGGAGTATCACCTCAGCAAGATCGTGAAACTTCCGCCCGAGACGAAACTGGAGTTTCGCGCGGCGCGGCCGCCCACCGCGGGCGGGTGACACCGCGGGGTGGTCCGGTCGAAGACCCGCCGTGGCGGGCGGTCTCCGCCGGTCTTCAACCTCAACCTGTCGTCCCCCGCGCCTCCTGCTTCCTTCGCGCCATCGCGCGCAGGGCGAACACATCCTCAATGCCCGGCAGGGCCTGACACACCGCCATGCCCAGGCGCGTGAACACGCTCGTCCACACCTCCGCCCGCGGCCGTTGCAGGCAGCGCACGGTGGCCCGGGCCACCTGCTCGGGTGTTTGCGTGAGCCGCCGGGGCAGGTGGCGCATCGTGCGCGGCTGCCCGGCCTCGGTGCGAACACACTCGAAAAACTCCGTCTCGGTGCTGATGGGGTGAACCGTTGAGACGAACACGCCCAGCGGTTCCAGTTCCAGACGCATGGCCCTGCCCGCGTGGGCTTGCGCGGCTTTGGTGGCGGAGTACGCCGCGTAGTAGGGCAGCGTGATGCGCGAAAGGCACGACGAACAGATCAGCACGTGCCCCCGCCCGGCCGCCCGCATGTGGGGCATGGCGGGGCGGATGGTGTTGAGGGTGCCGAAAAAGTTGGTCTCGAAGATGGCCCGCCACTGGGCATCGGGCAGGTCCATCGCTGCGGCTTCGACGCCGTAGCCCGCGTTGGCGTAGACCGAATAGATCGACCCGAAGGCCTCAACGGTGCTGGCCACCAGCCGCTCGCAGTCGGCGGGGCGGACCACGTCGCACTCGACGGCGATGGCCCTGCCGCCGGAAGCGTTGATGCGCTGGGCGAGGTCGCGGAGGCGGTCCATCCGGCGCGCGGCCAGGGCCACGGGCATGCCCGCCGCGGCACAGGCCAGGGCCGTGGCGGCCCCGATGCCGCTGGAGGCCCCGGTGATAGCGATGGGTTTTCCGGCCAGTTCGATGGTTGGCATGGCCTAGCGCCCGCCCGCCACGTCGGCTGTCGGCCCGTGGCCCAGGCACCCGGCCGGACGAGGCGAGCGCGTGGTGGGTGCCGAAGGGGTGGTCATCGTGGTCATGGTGGTCGTCGTGAACACGGGGGGCCGCGGGCGGCATCCTACCGCCAACCGTGGCCGGTTGGGGACAGGGTGTGCGGAAACGGCGTGTGCCTGCTTGGCTGGGGCGAGCGTACCGGCTATATTGTGCGCTGGTGTATCGGAGCCGCGGGGGCGGCTGTGTGAGGGGTTTGTCCGCCCGCGAGCATGGAGTCTTGAGCAATGACCGAACAGGAAATCGAAGCCAAGGTGATCGAGATCGTTGCCAAGCAGATGGGCGCGGACAAGGCCACCATCACGCGCAACACGAACTTCACCACCGATCTGAACGCCGACAGCCTTGACACGGTGGAACTGGTGATGGAGTTTGAGGACCAGTTCGACACCACCATTCCCGACGAGCAGGCGGAGAAGATCCAGACCGTGGGGCAGGCGATCGACTTCATCAAGACCGTGGCCAAGTAGCGCCGCCGGCATGGGCCGGCGCGCGGCAGATGGACGACCTTCCGGCCGGCGTGTCCGGTTTGGGGGGAAGGGGGCCCAGCACAACGCCATGAGCGCACAGACTTCCACAGGTCCGCGGATCGTGATCACGGGCATGGGCGCGGTCACCAACCTGGGCCACGACGCGCCCGGCACGTGGGCGGCCATGCGCGAGGGCCGCTCGGGCATCTCCGCCATCGAGGGCGACGAGTTCACCAAGACCGGTGCCGCGTGGGACGTGCGCTTCGCCGGGCAGGTGAAGAACTGGGATGCCTCCAGCGTGATGGACGTGCGCGAGACGCGCCGCCACGACCGCTTCAGCCAACTGGGCCTCTTCGCGGCGGTGCAGGCCGTGAAGGACAGCGGCATCGACTTCTCGAAGGAAGACCGCGAACGCTGCGGCGTGGTGGTGGGCTCGGGCATCGGCGGCATCCGCACCATCGAGGAGGGCACGATCGTGCTCGCCGAGAAGGGGCCGGGCAGGCTCAGCCCCTTCACCGTGCCGCGCCTGATGCCCAACGCCGCGGCGGGGAACATCTCGATTTTCTACGGCCTGCACGGGCACTGCACCACGCACGCCACGGCCTGCGCCTCCAGCGGCCACTCCATCGGCGATGCCATGCTGTGCATGCGGCGGGGCGAGGCCGATGCCATGATCGTGGGCGGGGCCGAGGCGGCGGTGAGCCCCATCTGCGTGGGGGCGTTCAACGCCATGCGGGCCCTGAGCACGCGCAACGAAGACCCGACGAAGGCCAGCCGCCCGTTTGATGCCGACCGCGACGGCTTTGTGCTGGCCGAGGGCGCGGCGATGTTCGTGATCGAGACCGAAGACCACGCCAGGAAGCGCGGCGCCAGGATTTACGCTGAACTTGTCGGCCAGGCCAACGCCGCGGACGCTTCGCACATCACCGCGCCCGACCCGGACGGAGCGGGCGCGGCACGCTCCATGCGCTGGGCCCTGCGCGATGCGCGCCTCAACGCCGACCAGATCGAGTACGTCAACGCCCACGGCACCAGCACGCCCCTGGGCGACCGGGCCGAGGTGCAGGCCGTGATGCGCCTGTTCGGCGACCACGCCGCCAGGAGCAAGGGCGGCAAACTGCTGATGAGCAGCACCAAGAGCGTACACGGGCATTGCCTGGGTGCCAGCGGCGCGGTCGAACTCATCGCGTGCATCCACGCCGTGAAGGACGGCATCATCGCCCCCACCATCAACCTCGACCGGCCCAGCCCCGGCAAGGACGAGAAGACCGGCGAGGTGCTGCCGCCCTTCGACATTGATCTGGTTCCCAACCACGCCCGCGAGCGGCGCATCCGCTACGCCATGAACAACACCTTCGGCTTCGGCGGGCACAACTGCTCGCTGATTGTGGGGCGGTACGAGTAGCGGACAGATGACAGGGAACAGGCGACAGCAGGAGCCTCGGTGTTCCGGCTGTGACCTGTCCGCTGACCCCTGTCCCCTACGAAAAAAACCCAGCGCCCAGCGATAAGCCGGGCACCGGGTCTCGTGGGGGTCGGTGCAAACCAACCGCGCCCTCTTGCCTTCAAGAGAAGCCCCCACCCCTATCTGCAATGAACGGTGCGCGATCAGCGATTCGTCGTCTTTCGATACGGCCTGCGCCGCGAGCGGGTTGCAGGCCCGGCGTGGTTTTGTGTGCGTGCGGGCCCGGCAACCCACGCCGCGGGCTCAGGAGCCTTTCGTGCCCGCTTTCAGGCCCAGTTTGTCCATCACCTGCCTCAGGTCCGACCACACCTTGCCGCGGTTCTCGTCCGTGTACTGACGCAGCAGGAACGCAGGATGAAACGTGGGCATCACGGCCACCTGCGTGCCCGTGCCGGGATGGGTGAAGGTGGTCCAGTGGCCACGCATGCGGCCCATCGTCTCCTGGCTCCGCAGCACGGCCCGCGTGGCGGTGAGGCCCAGCGTTACGATGGCCTCCGGGCGGATGGCATCGATCTCGTCGCAGAGGTAGGGCAGGCACCGCGCGGCCTCATCCAGCGTGGGCGTGGCGTTGTTGGGGGGGCGGGTTTTGAGCACGTTGGAGATGTACACGGCCTCGCGCGCCAGGCCCATGGCCACGATCATCTTGTCCAGCAACTGCCCGGCGCGGCCCACAAACGGCCTGCCGATGCGGTCTTCATCCGCCCCCGGCGCTTCACCGATGAACATGAGCCGCGCCCCGGGGTCGCCGTCGCCGAAGACCAGTGTGTTGTGGGCCGTGGTGAAGTGCGCGTGCGGCGCATCGGCCTCGTACCGCGCGTTGATCGCCGCGAGTTGGGCGCGGATCGCTTCGCGGTCGCGCCCTTGCGTCGCGGGCGGGAGGGTTGCCGGAATCACGGTGGCGGTTGCGGGCATGGTCTGGTCCGGCCCGGCACGCGGCGTGGCGGGTGAGGCGACGGTGGCACCCGCCGTTGAGCGCGGCAGAAAATCCACACCCATCAGGAGCGTGGTCCGAGCGTGCTGCGCAGCGATCTGAGCGGGCGTGGCCGTCATGCGTGGTCAACCTGCGCCCCGACGGGCTCCGCTCGGTCAGGTGCGTTCAGCGCTGCTTGGGTGCCACGGGGGGGGGCGGCGCAGGGGGTGGCTCGACGGGTGGTGCGGTGTGGTCGCCCGGGCGTGCGCGTTCTTCTTCTGAGGGCGGGGGCGGCTCCGCGGGCTTCTCGCCCGGCTTGAGTTCGCTGCCGCCGCGCACGAGGGGAGCCGATGTGTTGACGATGGTGCCGCCCGCGCCCTTGCCGGCCACGGCATCAAGCAGCGGAAGCACCACCACACCCGCGAACAGGCCCACCACCAGGCCGACGATGACACCCACGAGGAAGGTGCCAAAGGAGAAGCCGCCCGCGCGGGCCGGCGCGGCTGCGTGAGGGGCGTGTTGAGCGGGCGCTGGGGTGGTCATCGGAGGGCTCCTCTGCTCGGCCCGCAAAGCCGGGCCGCTAGAGCGTATCGCCTGCGGGGGGCCTTTTCACGCACACCCCGCATGAATCGGCGGAGCCCCGGCCGGGTCATCCGGCCCGCCGCAGGCGGTAGACCCACCGGCCGTAGGCCAGCACCGACCGCCACAGTTCCCGGCGCGAGGCGGGATAGCCGCGCCCGAAGGCGGTGTGCAGCCGCCACTGGCAATAGGGGCCGCGCGTACGGAAGCGGGTGAGCGCGCCGAGACGGACGAGTTCGTAGATGCCACCCAGGGTGTCGATGAACCGCCGCACGAATCGGACCCTTTCAGATGCCCGCGAGGGCACGCCGGTACCACTGCACCGTCTCGGTCAGGCCGTCTGCCAGCGAGGCGACCGGCTGATACCCCAGGGCACGACGGGCCAGCCCGATATCGGCGGACGAAACCCGAATATCGCCCGGTCGCTCCGGGCGGAACTCCGGGGTCGCGACCGTGCCACACCGCTCGCCCACCAGGCGGGCCAGTTCCAGCAGGTCTGTCCGCACGCCCGCGGCGATGTTCACGGGGCTGCCCCGGATGACCGCGGCGTGGTCGCACACACCGGCGAGCAGGTTCGCGGCCACCACGTTGGCGATGTAGGTGTAGTCGCGGGCGTGCCGGCCGTCGCCGAAGATGACGGGCGACTCGCCGTTGAGGCAACGCTTGATGAACGCGGGGATCACCGCGGCGTAGGGCGAGTCCGGGTCTTGGCGTGGGCCGAAGACGTTGAAGTAGCGCAGGCAGACGGTCTGGATGCCGTACGCCGCGCTCCAGGCCCGCACAGCCCCCTCGGCGGCGAGTTTGCTGGCCCCGTAGGGCGAGATGGGGCAGAGGGGCATGGTTTCGACGCGGGGGGCATCTGCGGCAGGCCCACCACCGCCGGGCAGTGCGGGCTCGCCGGTGCCGTACACAGACGAAGAGGAAGCAAAGACCACGCGCTTCACGCCCACCGCGCGGGCCGCTTCCAGCACGGCCACGGTGCCGGTGGAGTTGACGGCGAACGTGCGCCGCGGCTCCTTCATCGAGAGCGGGACAGACCCGACGGCCGCGAGGTGGAAGACCACCTCGGCCCCCTCCACAGCCTGACCGGTGGCGGAGGAGTCAAGGATGGAGCCGTGCGTGAACCTGACGCGCTGCGGATCAAGGTCGATCAGTTCGGCGAGGTGGTCGAGCGACGAGGTGGAGAGGTCGTCGATCACCTGGATGGTCGCGCCCAGCGACAGGAGCGCATCCACCAGGTGCCCGCCGATGAAGCCCGCTCCGCCCGTTACGCACACGGTGCGGCCCTCGTACTTGGGGCGGATCGACGACACGAACTCGACCGGCAGGCGCATGGCTCAGGGAGGGTATCGGCCCGGGGCCGGGCACGCGTTGGCGGGCGAGACCGCCCTCAGCGGGCGGTGGGGCAGGTGAAGCCCTCGGGCAGGAGGAAGTAGTCGGTGATGAAGTCGCCCAGATTGTCGGGGAAGGGCTCGCCGCACTGACCATCGCCGGAGGAGTTGTACGCGGCCTTGAAGCCCAGGTCATAGGGGGGGTCGTTCCCGGGGCAAGCAATCGCGAAGCCGTCCGGGCCGGGGAGGGGCGGAGCCGTGAAGTAGTCGGTGATGAAGTCGCCCAGATCGTCGGGGTTCACCACGCCGTCGGGCGTGTAGTCGAGCGGGCAGGGCAGGCTCCCGCCGCCGGTATCGACGCGGTGGGCCACCCATCCCAGCCCAGTGCCGTTGAAGAGGCCCTCACCCGCGACCCATTCGCCGTTGTCTGAAATGGCCGTGCAGGAGGTCAGGCTCCAGCCGTCCAGGACGCCGGCATCGCCGCCGGAACTGGTGAAGGCCTCGACGAGCATGGTGCGGACATCCACGGGCGCGCCGCCGATCCAGATGGTGGCGCTGGCACCGGTCGAACTTGACCCGCCGTCGCCCGAACCCACCACGATCAGGCCGTCGGCCGAGGCATCGAGCGCTTCGCTGAACCCCAGTTCGCCCGCGAGCGACAGGAGGGGCGACATGGTTGTGCCGCGGTGCGTGAAGGCCGTGTAGATCAGCACGGTGTCCATCGAGTCGGGGATGGGGCGTTCGATCAGCGACGTGCCCACCACCGTGGTGCCGTCCGCCGACACGCCGTTGGCGTACGACTCGGTGGGGCTGAGGGTGGCATCGAGCGTGCCCAGGCCCACCCAGCCGATGCCGTCAACGTGCTTCGCTGCTTCATAGAAAATCTGGTCCGGCAGACCGGGCTGGCCCACCTCCAGGCGCCCGGCAGTGCCGATGGCCGTCAGCCCGTCGGCGGAGCAGCCCGCGACGGTCATGTCCGGGAAGCCGTCGAGGGTTTCGAGCGCGACCGGGTCTGCCGCGCCCGTGCGTCGGAAAGGACCGAAGCCGTCGAGGGAGCCGACCGTGGTCTGGCCGTCGGCGCTCACACCGGCGATGGTGCTGGAGACGTTGTACGGCTGCACGGGCGGGCCCATGGGCTGATCGAAGATGTAGCCCCGCGTGCCCGCCGCGCCGACGGCTCGGGAACCGTCGCCGGAGAGCGCGGCCACCGAGGTCGCGCCGCCGCCGATCGGGAGTCGCGTCCCGCCGGGCACGAGGAAGAGAAACGCGGCGGGGTTGCCCGCGAGCGAGGTCGTGTTGCCGCCGACGACCTGGCCGTCGGCGCAGATGGCGGTGGCGCGGCTGCCAGCGGCACCGGCGAGGGTGCCGATGGTGGTGAAACTGACGGGCGCGGCCAGAGCGCTGCCGCACAGGGCGCACAGGGCCAGCACCGACAAGCCGCGCTTGGGCAAACAGACCATGACCGCGCTCCCACGGAAGTACGCACCCACCACCGGACCCACGTCCTGACTCATTCAATATGCGGCCACCCCGGCCAATCGTCAAGGGCCGAGAAGGACGAAAGACGAACCAAGGTCCGAAATCGGGCCGGACGGGGCCCCCAAGGGGGTTTTGGGCGGTCGGGGGCCCGCCCGATTCAGCAGCCTTGGTAGTACGCGGTGATGTAGTCGCCCAGGTCGTCCGGGTTGGCGATGCAGTCGCCGGTTACGTCCACCCGGAAGCCCGCATCAAAGGGCGGCTCGTTGTCGGGGCAGGCGATGGCGTAGCCACCGGGGCCGGGCAGGGCGGGGGTCAGGTAGTAGTCCGTGATGAAGTCGCCCAGATCGTCCGGGTTCAGGTTGCCGTCAAGGTTGTAGTCCCACGGGCAGGGTGCCACGGGCGATGCACAGGCACGCCCCTGCGGGGTGATGATGATCGAGACGGCGCGGATGGTGCCCGTGGCGAGGGCGGCGCGATCGCGGGCGCGGAAGAACCATTGCCCGTCGGCGTTCTTGCCCAGCAGCACGGCGGTGGTGTTGGTGGGCCGCCACACATCCGTGAAGGGTGCCTGGCCGGCCGTGGCGAACTGGATCGGCGGCAGCAGCGGGTCGGTGCTGTCGAAGATGGTGTTGCAGAAGTTGATGCCGCCCGCGGCGTGCCGGTTGAACATCGTGACGGCCGTTGTATCAGGCGCGATGATGGAGAGGATCAGGTCGCCCACGTTGCCGTGGTTGAGGCCCACGTTGGTGTCGGCCGGATTGGTTGAGCAGGTGCTGCCGTCGATCGAGGCCTGCACACCGTGGATCGTGCCGACACCCGCCACGTTGATGGGCACGCTGATGCCCGCCGAGTCGTTGTCGGGGATGTTCACGGGCGAACCCGCGTAGCGGAACACGACCGGGGCGCCGGGCGGCCCGCCCGAGGCGCCGGTCTGGAGCGTGTAGAGCAGCACGGCCGAGGTCTCGGCGCTCACGACCGACAGTTGAAGGTTGATCGTCTCGCCGCAGAGGTGCTCGGGCGCGACGGCGATCTCGAAGGGCGTGGTGTTGCCCGCCCCGCCCGCGGGGGCGATGTTCGGGTACGCGGAGACGCCGGTGATGACCGACACCGTGGGCGTGAGGCTCGTGAGGGTGGCCGAGATGCCGGTGGCGGTGGAGACGCCGGTGTTGGTGATGCTCAGGGTGAGGCCGATCTGGTTCTCGCCCGGATCGACCACGCCGTTGCCGTTGCCGTTGCCCAGCGTGTCGGTGGCCGAGGCGCCGGCGGAGTTGAAGATGACCGGGGTGGTGGGCGGACGGATGACAAGGTTGATGTTGTTGACGTCGAAGAAGATGTTGTTGGTGGGCTCCACGCGGATGCGCCCCACGTTGGTGGTGATGGAGGGGAACACGACGTTGGCCGAGCCGGTGTTGGGCGTGCTCGTGGCCAGAACCACCGGGAAGGTGTTGCCGCCGTCGCTGGAGAGCAGGATGCGGACGTTGGTCGCGCTGATGGGGCTGATGCTGGTGCCCGCCACGCCCCACGTAACGGTCTGGGCGCCGCGGTAGGTGGCCGAGGTGTTGTGGCTGGTCACCTGGAACGGGCCGGCGGACCCCACGACGGTGATGCGCATGTCGTCGGTGTTCACACCGCCCCCGCCGGCCTTGTTGTCCCTGGCGGTGAGGCGGAAGTTCAGGAACCGGCTGGTGGTGGGCAGAATCTCACCCAGCGGGGTGCTGTTGTTGAGCAGGTCGCCCAGACGGGGCACCGTGCGCGCGGGCGTGGCCTGCGGCGGGTAGGCGCGGATGATGGGCGAGGTGCCGTTGTCGCCCGCGGCGAGGGTGAGCGCGGCACCCTGGTCGCGCTGCTCCCACGAGTAGGTCAGGGCGTCGCCGTTGGCATCGGTGGCGGAGCCGGTGAGCACGAAGGGCGTGCGCGCGGGGATGGTGAAGTCGCTCCCCGCGTTCACCACGGGGGCCGTGTTGCCCGTCGCCGTGTTGGTGGAGCAGGACGCGGAGGGGAGGAACTGGATGATCTGGTCGAAGGAACCGGAGTGGAAGAACAGGTCGGCGCTGGAGGCGATGTTGTCGCTGCCGCAGAGGCCCGCGTAGGCCATGATGGTGGAACCGCTGCCCGGCTCGAAGGCGCCCGATGCCGACCGGTTGCCGCCGCACGAGCCGCCCGTGCCGTTGAAACTGTGCGGCGCGTTGAACTGGTGGCCCATCTCGTGGGCTATCAGGAAGATCGTGTAGGGGTTGGTGCTCGTGCCTGCGGAGCCGGAGACACCGCGGGCTTTGCTGCCCGCGAAACACACGGCCCCGAGTTGGGCAACACCGCCCCCCGCCGTGCCGAACACGTGCCCGATGTCGTAGTTCGCCGGGCCGATGATGCTGTCCACCGTCGCCTGGTTCTGGTCGAGCATCTCCGAGTTGCTGTTGTTGGTGTAGGGGTCGGTGGCGGAGTTGGTGAAGACGAGCGACAGGTTGTTGGCCACCAGCGTGAACCGCACCGACACCTCCGTCTCGTACACCAGGTTGACGCGGTTCATCACGGTCACGATGTTGTTCTGGGCCGCCGTGGCGTTGCCGAACGCACTCGTGTACTCGCCCGTGGCCGCCACGGCCAGCCGATAGTTGCGCCGCGTCGGCCCGCTGCGGTTGAGGGCCGAATGGTCCGCCGCGGGGTCCACGGGGATGGCGCGGGGCTCCCCCTTGGTGTCGCACACCCAGTTCAGGGCCGGGCCGAAGTCGCTCAGCCGGTACGACACATGGTGAACGCCGTCGCCGCGCACATACGGATCGATGAAGACCGCCCCGCGCGTTGAACGCACATACACGCTGCACCCCTCGGGCGAGATCATCAGCCGCATCACCGCCGTCGCGTCGTCCACGCCCCAGCCCTTGTACGTGCGCGTGCCGGGCAGCGCGGCCTGCAAGGGCGGCTCCATGATCGGCGACTCCACCACCTCGAACATCTCGAAGGTGCCGTCGGGCATGGGGATGGGCACGCGGATCATGTTCGCCGCCGCGGGCGTGTCTTCCATGGGCGCAGTCAGCAGCAGAGCCTCGAGCGCGGCGGCATCCAGCACCAGGGGCTGGAACAACTGCGGGCGCGGCCCCGGGCCGTTGGCCTCCAGCCCCACCGGGAAGGCGGCCACGGTCGACCAGCCCGCATCCGGCTTGGCATGGGCCGGCGTGCCGCAGGCAAGAGCCAGACCGGCCAAACCAGCGCCCACCCGCGCAACTGCGCGCACCGCCACCCGCCCGCCGAAGAACGTTGTCATAGCACAGTTTACCACAGATTGCCGGACTTGCCACCCCGAATGCTGCCCGCACGCCCGACACCGGCCCGGGCTCCGTCTGACGGATCGTTTCCGGGCACCTCGGCTCTCCGAGCCGAACCGGAATCCGGCGAGTTTCAATGCCGGCTCTGAGAGCCCGCACCACCCAAGGCATCCGTCAGACCGACCCTAACACCCGCCAAAGTACCCGGTGATGTAATCACCCAGGTTGTCGGGGAAGGGCTCGCCACACTGGGCCGCACCGTCCATCGTGTAGGCCGCCCTGTAGCCCCGGTCATACGGGGGCGCGTTGCCCGGGCAGGGCGCGGCGTAGCCCCACGGGCCGGCGGGAGCGGGCAGCGTGAAATACTCAGTGATGTAGTCGCCCAGGTCGTCCGGGTTCAGGGTGCCGTCGGAGTTGTAATCGAGGCGGCAGATGCCGATCGTGTCGCGCAGGTATTGGTACGCCGCGTCGGCATCCACCAGCCCGTGCCCGAAGATGTCGTCGCGGCCGGGGGCGCCCAGGTCTTCGGCGGTGTTCTCCATCGCCGCGCGCAACTGGGCCACGCTGATCTTCGCGGGCTTGAACGAGGCGACCAGCAGCCCGGCCACACCCGCCACGTGCGGGCAGGCCATGCTGGTGCCGTTGAAGAAGGCGTAGGTGTGCCCGGCGCGAGAGCGGTTCACGGTGGCGGTGATGCTCTCGCCCAGAGCCAGGCGCACGTCCAGCGCATCGCCGTCGGCCGTGCCGATGGTGGCGATGGGGAAGGTGTACGCCGAGTTGGTGGTGCCGGCGTACACGCCCGCCCCCGCGATGCTGTTGGAGATGATGACGCCGATCGCGCCCGCGGCCTCGGCGTTGTTGCACTTGGTGAGGAAGGTGAGCGTCTGCCCGTCGCCGTCGAGCCCGCGCCGGCGGATGAGCGTGATGTTGCCGGCGACCCCGGGCGGAAAATCGGCCGCGCTGCCGCCGAAGCCGCACTGCACCAGTTGCCCGGTGGCGCTGGCGAGTTGCCCGCCGCCGATGTGCCCGCCCGTGTGGACCACGCCGTCGTAGCGCACCTCGGTGATGAACTCCGGCACCGTGCTCTGCACGCCCACGCCGGGCGCGGCGAGCGAGATGAGAGGCCCGAAGTTGGAGAACGAGGCCTTGTTCCTGCCCGAATCGATGGCCGCCACCGAGACCACGTCCGGGTAGGAGGCCGGGTAGGACGGGGTGGCGCTGTTGCTGTTCCCCGCCGCGGCGATGATGATGACGTTCTGGTTGGCCACGATGGCTGCGTACAGGTCCGCTTCGGCCTGCTCAAAGTCGCCCCCGCCCAAAGACATGCTGATGACGTGGGCGCCGTTGTCCGCGGCCCACTGGGCCCCGGCCATCACGCCCGCGGTGCTGCCGAAGCCCGCGTTGGCCAGCACCTTGCCCGTCAGCAGGTCCGCCTGCGGGGCCACGCCCACCACGCCCTCATCGTTGTCGCGGGCCAGCACCGTGCCCGAGGTGTGCGTGCCGTGGCCGTGCCCGTCCTCAACGGTCTCGCCGTCGATGAACGATGCGCTCGCGACCGGCACGGGCAGGTCGGGGTGCGTGGTATCCACGCCCGTGTCGTTCACGCTGACGCGGGCGCCGAAGCCCTTGCTCCCCTGGCTCCACGCCGCGGGCGCGTTCACCAGGTTGATGCCATAGGGCGTGGACTGCGCCAGCGGGCGGCGGATGAAGTTGGGCTCGGCGTAGGCCACGGCGGGGTTGAGGTTGTACGCCGCCAGGGCCGCCGCCACCGTGCCGCGCGGCACGCGCACGCACAGCAGGCCGGGCACGCCAGGATACTCGTAGATCACTTCGGTCGCCCCCGCGAGGGCGTGCGCCCCGGCCATTTCCCAACCCGCGGCATCGCTGCGCAGCCGCACAAGGATGCTCTCGGGATGGATGTCGATCGTGAGGCCGGGCACATCGAGCGCGGCGGGCATGCGCAGGGTGGGGCCGCTCAGGCCGCTGGCCGCGGAATAGGTGGCCACCGGGGCCGCGAGCGCGGCAAGGGGGGCGGAGGCGAGAAGCACCAGACAAGCCAAGGCGTTGCGGGCGGGGCGAAGAATGGACATACTCGGGCCTCCGATTGCTGGGTTGGGCACCGCGTTGAATATACGCCAAGACCTCCCCCTCGGCCCCTGTCAAGGGGGGAATATGTACCGCTTTGCGGGGTTTGGAAGGGGGCGCGGCGAAAAGAAGCATCGCGTATGTGCCTTGTCCTCTCCACAGCATGAACCACGCCACGCACGCCGGCAGGCCCGCCGTGGGTGAACCAGTCGTCCATGCCGTGCGGGGCAAAGAACCGGCTCAGCAGCCCGTGAAATACCCGGTGATGTAATCACCCAGGTTGTCCGGGTTGGGCTCAAAGCACTGGGCCGAGCCGTCGAGCGTGTAGTTCACCCTGTACCCCTGGTCGTAGGGCGGGTCGTTAGCAGGGCAGGCGCTGGCGTAGCCGCCGGGCCCGGGGATGGGCGGGCTGGTGTAGTAATCGGTGATGTAGTCGCCCAGGTCGTCGGGGTTCAGCGTGAAGTCGCCGTTGTACTCGACAGCGCAGGGCGGGACGAGCGCGTTCAGGTAGGCGCGGGCACCTTCAAGGTTCACCAAGCCGTGGCCGAACAGATCATCGCGCCCGACGGCCCCCAGGTCTTCCGCGCCGGCCTCCAGGGCGGCCCGGAACTGGCTCACCGTGAACAGGCCCGGCGGGTACTCGCTCATGAGCGTGGCCGCGGCACCCGCCGCGTGCGGGCAGGCCATGCTCGTGCCCGAGAGAATGGCCAGGTGCTGCACCGACGAGGTCGTCACGGTGCCGGTCGTGCCCGGCGCGGCCACCAGGGCCAGGCCGTCTGCCCGCGTCAGCGTTACGCACGGGATGGACGGCGGTGAGCCGCCCAGCGTGCCCTGGAACGCACCCGCCGCGTTGTTGTAAATCATCACGCCCGTGGCGCCCGCGGCGAGGGCGCGGTTGGCCTTGTTCAGGAACGTGTCGCCGCCGCGCTGGATGAGGGCGATGTGGCCGCTCACCGCGGGCGGAAAATCGCCGGTCGCGTTCCCAAGCCCGCAGTTCACGATGGTGCCGGCGGCGGAGCCCAGGAAGGTGTTCGTGAGCGGGAGCGCGGCCTGCTGCGTGCTGTTCCAACTCGCCTGCGCCACCGCCGACACCACACCGGCGAGGTAGGTGGAAAGCACGCCCACGCCCGGCGCGGCGATATCCACCTGCGGGCCCGTGGTCGAGAAACTCGCACGCACCTTGGACGAATCCACCGCCGCGACCGCCATCACGCGCTCGTACGAAGCGGGAAAGTACGTGCTGGTGGTGCCGCTGTTGCCCGCGGCGACGAACATCATCACGCCCGCGTTCCACGCCGCGTCCACGGTGTCTTGCAGAGCCTGGGTGGGTTGGTCGTCGACAAAGAACGACATGGAGATGACGTTGGCGCCGTTCATGACGGCCCAGTTGATGGCCGCGATGCAGGCCGCGGTGCCGCAGAAGGTGCCGGAGTTGTCGCAGACTTTCGCGGCCAGATAGTCGGCATCGGGGGCCACGCCCACCACGCCCGAGGTGTTGTCTCGCGCCAGCACGGTGCCGGCGACGTGCGTG
Organism: uncultured Phycisphaeraceae bacterium; assembly: GCA_964571915.1. Classification (GTDB taxonomy): domain Bacteria; phylum Planctomycetota; class Phycisphaerae; order Phycisphaerales; family UBA1924; genus JAEUIX01. Next base: position 2,929 of record CAZNEU010000345.1, on the reverse strand, counting down.
CCGTGGCCGTTGAGGTCGTCGATCGTTTCCCCGTCAACGAAACTGGCGGTGGCCAGGGGCACGGGCAGGTCGGGCGTGGCGAAATCGACGCCCGTGTCGAGCAGGGCGACGGTGGTGCCCCCGCCCTTGGCGCCCGAGGCCCACAGGCTCGGCGCCTTCACCAGGTTGATGCCGTAGGGCGTGATCTGGCTGGAGACCTGCCCGTAGCGGTCGGCGTGGGCGTACATCACCAGGTCGCTGTCGAGCAAGGCCCGCACGGCCGGCTCCACGCCGCCCGCGGGCACGCGGATGCACATCATGTTGGGAACGAGGTCGAAGGTCTGGAGCACCTCGATGGCCTGCGTGCCGCCCAGCACGTTGGCGATGGCCTCGGGCGTGGCTTCGGGCCGGAAGCGCACCAGCACCTGCTCGGGGTGCTCGATGACCTGCTTCTGCCGGCCCGAGGGGGGCTGGGCAAACACCGGCCCCATGAACGTGCGGCCGGTGTCGGGGGGCTGCACGGCCGGGTCTGCCGCGGCCACCGGGGCGAGCGCGGCAGGGGTGAGAGCCGAGGCGGCGACGAGAAGGCGGCGGAAGAACATGGTGAACCTCAGTGGTGCGGCACCGGCACCGGCGCGGCCCGAACGGGCACGGCCTCAGGCCCGCGGCACAGAACGATACGGCCCAGGGGATGCCCGGGATGCGAACCGGGCCCGAGAACCGTGTGCGGAGAGCATGAAAAAGGGCCGCGAGCGATCTGCCCGCGGCCCTTGGATATCACAGGGGCCGGCGTTGCCCGGCTCTTAGCCGGGAGGATTGCAGACGAAGCCCTCGGGGAGCAGGAAGTAGTCGGTGATGAAGTCGCCCAGGTTGTCGGGGTTGGGCTCGTTGCACTGACCGCTGAGGTCGCTGGTGTACGCGGCCTTGTAGCCCAGGTTGTAGGGGGGGTCGTTCCCGGGGCAGGCAATCGCGTAGCCGTCGGGGCCGGAGATGGGCGGAGCCGTGAAGTAGTCGGTGATGAAGTCGCCCAGGTCGTCGGGGTTCACCGAGCCGTCGGGCGTGTAGTCGAGCGGGCAGGGCGAGACCGGCGCGTTCACCGTGAGCGTGGCGGCGTTGCTCGTGGTGCTGCCCGTGCCGTTCGCCGCGCGCACCGTGTAGTCTCCCGCGTCGGTCAACTGGACATTGGTGATCGTGAGGATGGCGCGGTAGGGGTCCATCGGGTGGACGCTCTGCGTGAACCGCATCGCGTCGATCCCGCTGACAGGCGTACCGCCCCGGAACCACGCGAAGTCGAAGTCGTTGTCGGCCTGGAGAGCCGGGTCGATCCTGGCTGTGAAGGTGAGGGTGTCGCCGACGGTCGCGGTCTGGCCGGCCGGGTGCTCCAGGAAGGAAGGCGCCTGCAACCGCTCGAGCACGCCCAGGTTCGAGGCCACGTCCTCCACGGCGTTGGTGGCAACGCAGAAGTAGGAGCGGAAGTCGGTGCTCTGGACGTTGTTGATCTGGAGCATGGCCGTGGTGGCGCCGGAGATGGTCGAGCCGCTGCCGGCGGGGCCGTTGCTCAGCGGCGTGTTGGTCATGCCGTCGATCTTGAACCATTGGTAGGTCGGTGCCGGGTCGCCCGTCGCCGCCACGCTGAAGGCGATGTTGGCGCCGACGGGCCGGATGAGTTTGGCCCGCGGCTGCATGGTGAAGTTGGGCTGCACACCCTGAACGTTCACGGCGATCTGGCCCGTCATGGCGTTGCCGAAGTCGTTGGCGACCTCGCAGGTGTAGTTGCCGCTCGAGGCGAACGCGGCGTTGGAGACCGTGAGCACCGACGACCGGGCGCCCGAGATGCCACCACCGTCAACCAGCGGCACACCCTCGCGCCGCCACTGGTAAGTGAGCGTCGGGTCGCCGGATGCAAGGACCCCCGCCATGAACGTGCCGCCGTTTGGCACCTTCCCGTCGACCGGGTTGGTGATCGTGAGGCCGAAGTCGTCGATCGAGGGCGGGTTGCCCACCGTCACGGTCACGCTGCCATCGAAGGAGCCAAACGGCGAACTCACGCGGCAGGTGTACTGCCCCGCATCATCCGCGGTGATGCCGGTGATGACCAGTTGCTCGGTGTCCGCGCCGCCGATGCGGGCATCATTCACCAGGGCCGGGTCAGAACTCGTGCCCTTGTACCACTGATAGGTGAAGGGGCCGGTCCCCTCAGCGACGAACTGCCTGAGATCGAGCGTGCCGCCCAGGGCGATCGATCTGTCGCCTTCGATGCCGTCGTCCGAGGGCGCGTTGCCGAAGGTGATCGTGCCGCCCATGCTGGTCACGCAGTTGTCCATGCCGGCAGGGGGGTTGCAGACCACCACGTCGTAGAAGCCCGTGTTGCCCACCTGCGACGGGTTGAAGTTGAGTTGCGTGGCCAACTGGCCGTTGCCGACGCTGAACACATCCTGGATCGTGATCACGCCGTCGGGCACGATCGGCACGCCGTCCTTGCGCCAGGTGACCGTGAACGGCCCGCTGCCCGTGAAGATGTGGATGGTGCCGAAGCCGCCCGTGGTGTAGAAGCCCCCGTTGACGTGGTTCTGCGTGATCACGATCGGGCGCCCCTGGCGCAGCGAGGCCTGGTTCGTGTTTATTGAGTTCGGGCTGGGATCGGAGACGCGGCAGTGATAGTCGCCGACATCCGAGTCTTGCACATCGGCGATCGTGAGGCTCGCCGCGTACGAGTTGGGCCCCGTCTGCGTGGCCATGCCCGAGAAGCCCACGATCCGGCCACCGTCGCCATCGGTGATGGCCACATCGTTGTGGAACCACTGGACGTTGAGCGGGCCGGGACCCTGCGTCGTGAACTCCGCGTTAAACTCCGCCACCGAGCCATTGGCGGCACCGGAGTTGTTCGGGTGGTCCACCACCGTGGGCGCACCGGTGATCAGCGCGATGCCGAACGAACTGACGACCTGGC